>BQMV01000001.1 GCA_022181005.1 Anaerolineaceae bacterium
CTTCCGCTCTTATTTGCTTGACCTCCCATCCGATCCCGAAGACCTGATGCAAACATTTGGTCATCAACATCGCAAACACACGCGCCAGTCACTTCTCAAAGGATTCAAAGTTACGTTTGGTCATCTCGAATTGTTGGATGAAACGTACGAAGCCCTCGCGCGGAGCATGCACGAGCTTGGTTCGCCGTATCATTCAAAAAAATACCTGCAGACGATGACATCCCTGCTCGGCGACAACCTTGAATTTGCTGTGATAAAAAACGCGGATGATTCACTCGTCGGGAGCGCGGTACTTGCTTATCATGGCAATACTGCTACAAATTTACACGCGAACATCCTGCACAAATATCGCACAGAGTATGCGGGCGAGTGTTTGCACTGGAACATCCTTGAGCATTACATCCAAAAGGGAATCAAAATCTGCGACATGGGACGCAGTTTGAACGGCTCGGGTAATGAGGCTTTTAAGTTCAAGTGGAAGCCGCGCAAAGTTCCGCTGGCGTATTGGTATTATCTGCCAAAGGGCGGAGAGATTCCTGAGTTGAATCAGAAAAGCCCCAAGTTCCAATTTGCGATCTGGATGTGGAAGCGACTGCCCGCCTTCGCCGTGCGGACGCTGGGTCCGCAGTTGATTCGGGGGATCGTGTGATGATCCAAGTCGTGACATTAGACGAATCACTGCATGAGCGTTACGCATCCTATCTCGCTGGGAGGGAAGATGCGCGTTTTGGGCATGACCTTGCTTGGGGAAATGTTTTGCGCGATGCCTACGGCGTCGAGACGCGGCACCTCGTTGCGTTGGATGGTGAAAAGATAGTTGGCGTCTGTCCGTTCTTTTTGTGCAAGCCGCTCATTGGCGGCGCGCATTATGTGACGAATCCATTCCCGACGTATTGCGGTCCGCTGGCGGATTCGGTTGAAGCGTTGAACGCGTTGCTGAGGGCGGTCGCCGAGAAAACCTCCAGCGTGGACCATGCCGAAGTGCTCACGCCAGTTTCCCCGTCAGAGGTGGAAGCGGGTTTACTTCCGTATGAAGATAAATTGGATTTCACGTATCGGCTATCGCTTGAAAATGGACTCGATGAAGTCTTCAATTCGTTCAGCAAAGATCATAAACGGATTTTGCGGAAGTCTGATGCGTTGAACGCGATGCAGATTGTCGTGGATGACGACGGGAAATTTCTCGACGCGTTTCACAAATTGTATGTGAGCATTTATGCGGGCAAGCATGGATTCATCCCGCATGGAAAAAAATTGTTTCGCGCGATCTTTCGTTATTTTCCAACGGGGTCTGCGCGTGTGTATCTGGCGAAAGTCAACGGAAAATTTGTCGGCGCGATGTTTACTTTCTGGACGCACAATGAAGTATATTATGGCTGGTCGGCGGTCTTGCCTGATAGCGCGCATCACCCGACTCATTTTTTAATTTGGAAAATTATTCAAGACGCGAGCGCGGAGGGGTATCGCTGGTTCAACATGGGCGAAGCGGCGAGGGAGCATCACGGATTGAATCATTTCAAGCGCGGCTGGGGCACGGAAGTGTTGGAGCCTTGCCGTTATTTTATTCCAGGGCGCTTGACGCAACCCTCGCCGCGACTCTTTGATCGAGTCGGTTGGACGCGCAAGATCATTTCCAAATTGCCGTCAGGAATTGTCACCATGTTCCTCTCACCCGCGATTGGATTTTTTTTGTAGTGTAGTTGGCGTTCTCTAACGCCAACTCTCTTGCGCCAACGGGGACGTTAGAGAACGTCCCCTACACGTTTATCGAAAAGGAATTTCCAAAACATGTCCGCTCTCGGTATCGTCAACATTGAAAATATCAGAAAAGTTTTTCGCAACTTCCGCAAGGTCGGCGTTGTGACCACGATTCGCTACATCGTCTCTGACCTGCTGTTCGACATGCGCTACAAAATAGACACGATCAACACCGCGCAACTCGACACGCTCAAGATCGATTCGGAAAATAAATCTGTTGGAAATTATTACGAAGGGACGAACGCGTACATCTTCCAAAAGATGATCTCCTTCGCGCGCGTTGACCCATCCAAAAGTTGTTTCGTGGATTTTGGAAGCGGCAAGGGCAAAGCGATGTTCATGGCGGCGGAGCGCGGCTTCCGCAAGATCATCGGCGTGGAGTTTTCCATTGAGTTGGTCGAAGTCAATCGCAAGAATCTTGTGATCTTCAAAGAACGCTCTCGAAGCAAATCTGAATTTGAAATCCTTCACATGGACGCGTCGGAATACGCGATTCCCTCCGACGCGAATTTGTTGTTCTTCTCTAATCCGTTCAACGAAGAGTTGACCACGAAGGTCATTGGAAATATTTTGAAATCCTACGACCAATCTCCGCGCGATATTTGGATCGTGCATTTGCATCCGCAGGGAAATATGGCGTTCGCAAAACATCCGCGCTTCAAAGTTATACACGAAGCGCGCGAAGGATTCGTTTTTCAGTTGAAGCCTGCCGATTGAGTCATGCAAAGCGATTCGCCTCTCGTCCGCGTTTGGGATTTCCTCCGCAAACTCGCTGTTTCGCTGGCGCTCCGCATCGTCGTCAGCGTGTTACTGCTCGCATATTTGATTCGCCTCTCGGCGTTCACCGAGATCGCGCGCGCGTTCAGCCGCATCAATCCGCTGATGTTGCTGGCGTTCTTTTTTTTGTATTACCTCTCCTTGAGTCTCCAAGCGATCCGCTGGAAAATTCTCCTCAAAGCATGGGATTTGACTCAAGCGTACGGCGTCCTCCTCCGCCAGATTTTGATCGGCTTGTTCTTCAACAATTTTCTGCCTGGGAGTATCGGCGGCGACGCGTTTCGACTCTACTCTGGCGGACGCGACACTGGCAAAGTGGAGTCGGTCGCCGCCACGATATTTTATGAACGCGTCCTCAGTTACGGTTCACTCGTGACGTTGGGTCTGCTCGTGCTTTCCTCTCGCTTTGACCCCGTCCGCGACTGGGTCTTTTGGCTGTTGCTCGGCGGCGTGTTCCTCGCATTGACGGGCATCATCACCGTTTCCACACTTCCCGCCTTTGGGCGTTGGGCTGAAAATTTTGTAGCCCGCTTCCCGTTTGCTGAAAAATTCCGACTCAAAGATTGGGCGCTTAGTTTCCGCTTCAAAGTGAGTCACCCCGGCGTGCTCGCGCTTGTCTTCCTCATTTCCTTCGCTGTTCAACTGCTCGACATATTTTCCTTTTGGGTGATCGGCGTCGCCATTCAACTGCCTGTCAAATTCACAGACTTGATGCTCTTCGTCCCTTTGTTGTATCTCGCCATCCTCCTGCCGTTATCGTTCAACGGTATCGGCATCCGCGAAAGCGTGTTCGTCATCTTCGCCGCGTCGTGGGGCATCACCTCCGCAGACGCGGTCGCTTTCTCGTTGACCGTGTTCGCCTTGGGCTTGGCAGGCAGTCTCGTCGGGGGAATCTTCTACTGGTTCGACCGTTCCGCGCGTTATAACAAATCCAAAGTCGCCTAAAAAACAGAGCCTTGGAATCTGAATCTCACGAACGAATACCGTAAACTTTCAAGATTTATTCGCGTCATTCGCCCATTTGCGTAATTCGCGTTAAAAAATGATCTTGGCGGACCATGCCTCTGCGCGAACCAGATACAACCAAACCGAAGATTTCACGATAAGATATACCCATCCATGAAAAAATTCCAACAGCGGACCTCCGCCCTCGCGTCGCGCCCGTTCGCCATCCCTCTTGTCCTGCTCATCGTAACCGTCCTTGCCTACGGACTGTCCTTCTGGCGTTTGGGCTTTTATTGGGACGACCAGCCCATTTCGTGGATTCGCTACGAACTGGGAACCGCCGCGACGACGAAATACTTCTCCGATTCGCGTCCCGTCTGGGCATTGCTCTACCAATTGACGGGATTTATCCTCCCGCCTGTGCCAGCCGTCTGGCAGTTGTTCGCCATGTTCTGGCGTTGGGCGGGAGTTGTCGCGTTCTATCTGATGATGGCAAAGTTGCTTCCGAATCGAAAGTCAGCCGCCTTCTTCCTTTCGCTGTTCGTTCTTTTGTATCCTGGTTTCAACCAGCAGTGGGTGAGTTATGTGTACTCGCACTTCTTCATCGTCCTTTTCTTTTTGCTGATCTCGTTTTACTTGATGCTGCGCGGCAAGACGATTCCCGCCATGCTTTTTTCCGCGCTTCATCTTTTGATGTTCGAGTATTTCTTCCTGCTCGAATTCATGCGCCCCATCGTGCTTTTCGCCTCCTTGCGCGACGAACCGCTGACGTTCCGCGCGCGGATAGTGAAAACATTCAAAGCGTGGATTCCCTACCTCAGCGTTGTCATCTTTGTCTTGCTCTATCGCTCGCTCGTGTACAGTCATCCAGGCTTCGGCTACAGCCTTACCGAAGAAGTTGCCCGCGCTCCAATTGAAACCATTACGCAACTCGTCCAACATGTGTTGACGAGTCTCTGGTCTGCCGCCATCGGCGCGTGGATTCAGATTTTCCAATTCCCGAATCCCAACAGTAGTGGAATTCGCACAAGCGGTTTATACGTTTTGGTTGTACTCATCGTTGGCGCATGTGTCTTTTTCTTCGCCACAGAGAACACAGAGAAAATGAGTTTAAAAAGCTTTTTCTCAAAGGTCTCTGCGCGCTCTGTGGCTGATAGGTCTAACGAAAAAGAATCAACGAACATAAAACGCGAATCGCTCTGGCTCATCGCGCTCGGCGCGATCATGCTCCTGCTCGGCGGCGTTCCATATTGGGCGACGAATCTTCCCGTCACTCTCGGCTTCCCTGCGAATCGTGCGTTGTTATCGTTCATGTTCGGCGCGTGTTTTTTTCTGATGAGTCTACTCGATCTCCTGCCCATACGGATGAAATATTTTATCGCCGCGCTTGTCGTCGCGCTTTCGGCGGGCAGGCAATTCCTCTGGTCGGTGGATTACCTTCGCGATTGGGAATCGCAAAAGAATCTTTTCTGGCAGATGGTTTGGCGCGCGCCCGCCCTCAAACCCGACACGCTCATCCTGATGAACGAGAGCCTCGAGTTTTCCGCCGACAATTCCATCAGCGCCGCGGTCAATTGGGTGTACGATTCCGACCCTTCCGCCGATCACATCGAGTACGCGCTTTTCTATCCCCTCAATCGCCTCGGCGGTTCGCTCCCTTCGCTCGATCCGAACATGCCTGTTGCCTATAATTACACGGCGGGAAAATTTCATGGCAACACATCGGACGCGCTCGCCTTCTACTACGCTCCGCCATTCTGTCTTCGTTTATTGGATTCCGATCTGGACTCGAACAACCGCTTCATCTCAGACTTCAGCCTGATGCGCCAAGCCTCGGCGCTATCTGCCCCCCAGCGGATTCTGCGCGAGCCAGTTTCGGCGCCGCCTGCATTCTACGGCGTCGAAACTCCGCATGGATGGTGTTACTACTTCCAAAAAGCGGAGCTCGCTCGTCAGTTCGGAGATTGGGACGAAGTGAATCGTCTCGCCAAAGATGCCTTTAGTTTAAATGAACATTTCAATAACCCTGTTGAGTTGTTCGTCTTCATCGAGGGTTATGCTCATGCCGACAAATGGGATGATGCGATTCAATTGTCTAAAGAAGCGCACCGAGTCTCAAAGAGTTACGTTGATCCGCTCCTCTGTAAATTATGGAAGCGTATCGAAGCGGAAACGCCTTTGAACGAAGAGCGCGACGACGCTTTGAATGAAATCTTCGAATTGGCAGGTTGCAATCCATGAAGCGTTGCCTTTCATATTTTGTTTTGCTCATCGTCGCCATCCTCGCCTATGGATTGCTCATCCCGCATCTCGGCTTTTACTGGGACGACCTGCCCATCTTGTGGATTCGCTTCCAACTCGGCGCCGAAGCGCTGACCCGCTATTTCTCCACCAACCGTCCCGTGTGGGGGGCGCTCTATCAAGTCACTACAAGCATCATCCCTGATGAACCGATCTACTGGCAAATCTTCGCATTGATCTGGCGTTGGCTCGGCGCGGTTGTTGTATTTGCCATCGTCGAAAAATTGTGGAAGGGCAAGCCGCGCCTCGAGCTCAGCGCGGCGCTCCTCTTTTTGGTCTACCCTGGATTCAATCAACAATGGTCGGCGTTTTTATACAGCCACTTCTTTATCGTGCTGTTTTTCTTTTTGTTTTCCTATCTGCTCATGCTTCGCGCCGTCGAAGAGCCGAATCGCTATTGGAAATTAACCGCGTTCGGCTTGTTCTTCTCCGCGCTCAACCTGTGGATGATGGAATATTTCTATGTGTTGGAATTGATGCGCGTGGGAGTCATCCTCGCTGCGTTGCGTTATGAGACGTTGAGTCTGCGCGAACGCGCAGTGAAAACTTTAAAACTTTGGCTTCCCTACTTAATCGTTTTCATTCTGGCGGTTCTCTCGCGGCTGTTCATTTTCAATAATCAAGTGTATGGAATTGGCTTGGGCGCTTCGCTCAAGTCCGCGCCGCTGGAGACAGTTATTGCGTTGGCGCGGAATATTCGCTTTACGCTGAAACTTGTCCTGCGCGAAGCGTGGCTGCAAACGGCGCATTTCCCAAGCATTGCATCGGCAGAAACGATTCTAACCTCGTATTATTTCGTGGTCGGACTGGCGACGCTTATTTTGGTTGCAGTGTTTTTGTTAACTCATTCCGAGAGACAAGTTGTAAACGACGATAAATCTTTGAAGCGTAAAGAAATTTTCTCGTCAATACAGAGATACTTCGCTTCGCTTAGTATGACATCGCTCTGGATGATCGGACTTGGCATCTTCGCCCTTCTGCTTTCGGGCTGGCCCTTCTGGCTGGTAGGATTCGTCCCATCGCTGGCGTGGCCCGCAAGCCGTTTCACGCTCCCATTCATGTTCGGCGTTAGTTTGATCTTCACGGGCGTCGTCTATTTGATTCCGTGGGAACGAGTCCGTATTGTTTTGCTGGTCTCGCTCGTCGCGCTTGCGGCGGGCAAACAATTTCTCACGGCGAATGAATACGCACAAGATTGGCAGACGCAAAAAGAATTGTTTTGGCAACTGACGTGGCGTGCGCCGAACATTGCGCCTGATACTGCTATCGTCATGAACGAAGGCGCGTTGAAATTTTATGCGGATAATTCTCTTAGCGCCGCAGTCAATTGGATCTACGCGCCTGAAAAGCGCGGCGAAGATATTGATTATGTTTTGCTTTATCCCGCCACGCGCTTGCGCAGCCCTGCGCTTCCCAAACTTGAACCTGACCTGCCCATCTTCACCGAATATTTGGCGGGACAATTTCATGGAAATACATCGCAAATTTTGGCGGTCTATTTCATGCCGCCCGGTTGTCTGCGCGTTCTCGACCCCGAAGTAGATCTTGCCAATCGTTCGATTCCCGAACAGAGTCTGATGCGCTTCGCCTCACGGCTGACAAATTACGAGTTGATCTCTTCCGAGTCGACGGCGCAAATGCCGAAACCATACGAGCCCGAACCGGAGCATGGTTGGTGCTATTACTTCGAGAAGGCGGATTTGGCGCGTCAGTTCGAAAAATGGGATGAAGTTGCGGCGTTGGGAAATAAGGCGTTCGCTCAAGGGTTGCAGCCGGCAGATCCGGCGGAGCGTTTTCCCTTCATAGAAGGCTACGCCCACCTTGGCTCTTGGGATCGTGCGGTTGAATTATCGAAGCGGTCGTTCGCCGAGTCGGAACGCATGGACAGACCGCTTTGCGAGTTGTGGGAGCGCATCGAAGTTGAAACGGCCGCCGAAGGTCCAGAGCGAAGCGAAGCATTGCTTGCTATTAAGAGAATGTTCGCTTGTAATCCGTGAGAAATTACACTTGATTTAAAGCCTTGTTTGGCTCTACAATAGGGCGACGTTAATTTCCACCTGCATTTGGCAAGGCAACAGTGAAAGGAGGCGCGGGAACGTCAACGGTAAGTTTGCGGTTACATGAATCGGTCAATCAAATTATAAGGAGAAGAAGAACATGCGCACAATTGTTACCCGCTTTGCGTTCCTCGCGCTAGCGTTGATGCTTGTTATTTCGGCTTGCTCTCCCGCCGCCCCCGCAGCGACTGAGCCGCCTGCCGTCTCTACCGCTCCTGCGGAGCCGTATGTGTTCGGTCTGTTGATGGTGGGTCCGTATAATGATCATGGCTATAGTCAAGCCCATTATGAAGCCGGTAAATATGTGGAAGAAAAAATCGGCGCGAAAATGGTCTATATTGACAAAGTAAATACCGCTGACCGACCAGGCACCACTCCCGATCAACTTGCGGGCGACCTGGTGGCTCAAGGCGCGAAACTGGTCATCTTCAGTTCAGACGACATGAAAGACGCTGCGACTGCGTTCGCTAAAGCGAATCCGAATATCTATGTGATCATGGGCTCAGGCGATCAAGTCTGGAAAGAAGCGCCTAACTATGAGGCGATTCCCAACCTTTCCGACATCATGGGACGCATGGAATACGGTAAGATGATCGCTGGTTGCGCCGCCGCGCTCACCACACAGACCGGGCAGATCGGTTATCTTGGTCCGTTGATCAACGATGAAACGCGCCGCCTTGCCGCTTCCGCTTACCTGGGCGCCAAACATTGCTGGGTTGCCGAAGGCAAAAATCCCGCCGATCTCAAATTTAAGGTGACGTGGGTAGGCTTCTGGTTCAACATCCCCGGCTTTACCGCCGACCCGACTCAAATTGTGGACGATTTCTTCAACAGCGGCTACGACGTCGTAATGTCCGGTATTGATACGACTGAAGCCATGGTAGAAGCCGGTAAATTCGCCGCCGAAGGTAAATCGGTTTGGGCAGTGCCTTACGATTATGAAGGCGCATGCGAAGTTTCGCCGAAGATATGCTTAGGCGTGCCATACTTCAACTGGAAGCCCATGTACCTTGAAGCGATCACCGCTGCCTCGCAAGGTACGTTTACGTCCAGCTTCCAGTGGCGCGGACCCGACTGGTCGGATTTGAACAACCCTGATACGACTTCGGTCGGATTCTTAAAGGGCGAAGGGCTTTCCGCTGAGAATTCTACGAAGATTGACGCGTTCATCGCGGACCTGGCAGGCGGGCTTAATCTGTGGACCGGTCCCATTAAGTTGCAGGACGGTTCTGTCTATCTTGCCGATGGCGTAGTGGCGACCGATCCTCAAGTATGGTTCTTGCCGCAACTGCTCGAAGGCATGGAAGGACAAAGCGCCGCCGAATAATGTTTTATCAACGTGGGAAGGCAGCCTTTGCCTTCCCACGCTTTTTATTGTATAAAGGGGGGAATATAGACTGCTGAGTTCGCAAAGGAAAAATAATGAAGGTTGAACTGCGCGGCATTCATAAATACTTTGGCGTAAATCACGCTAACGACGACATTACCCTGACGATCCCTTCCGGAACGATTCAGGGAATTCTTGGCGAGAATGGCGCGGGCAAAAGCACGCTGATGAAGATCCTCTCCGGATTCATTCATGCAGACAGCGGCGAAGTCTTGCTGGATGGAAAGCCTGTCGTCATCGAGTCGCCTGCGGTTGCGATTCATGACGGCATTGGTATGTTGCATCAAGACCCTTTGGATTTTCCTCCCATGCGCGTGATTGACAATTTCATGCTGGGTCAAAAGGGCGGTCTTTTTCCGAATCGCACCCGCGCCGCGCGAGACCTTCGCCGTCTTCAAAAAGAATTTGATTTCGACATTGACCCTGAAAATTATGTCGATTCGCTGACGGTGGGCGAGCGCCAACAACTGGAAATTATGCGTCTCCTATATTTGGGCGCGCGCGTTTTTATCCTCGATGAACCGACTACTGGCATTAGCGCGGCGCAAAAGGATAAATTATTTGAAACGCTGAAGAAATTCCGCAAACAGGCGATTACGGTAATCTTTGTTTCGCATAAATTGGAAGATGTGGAGAAATTGTGCGATCAAGTTGCAGTGCTGCGGCAAGGTAAACTCGTCGGTGCGATGGATAAGCCGTTCGATCAAAAGAAATTGGTTGAAATGATGTTCGGCAAAGAAGTGCCGTTGGGGACGAAGCAGACGGCGTGTCAGGATCGGACTGTTTTAAACCTGGATCGCGTTTCAATCGAGGGAATGCGGCTTAAGATTAAGGATATTGATTTCCATATCTGCGAAGGCGAAGTGGTCGGTTTGGCGGGTATGGAAGGCAGCGGGCAAGATCTATTCTTGCGCGCCTGCGCGGGGCTGATCCGCACGGTGGGCGGCGTAGTGAAGGTGAACGATCGCGATCTTACGGGGAAGTCGTATCATACTTATAAAAAGCACGGGGTAGAATTTCTTCCCGCCGCGAGATTGGAGCAGGCGCTGGCGCCCGGGCTGACGCTTGCCGAACATTTCATCCTCGCCGAAAAACAGACCGGCGTATTCATCAATCATGAGCGCGGGCGCCGACTTGCGGAAGAACGGATAAAAACGTTTAATATCAAAGGCGCGCCGGTAAGTCCAGTCGAATCGCTGTCGGGCGGCAATCAACAGAGGACGCTGCTGTCGTTGCTGCGTCATCCATTGTCGCTGGTCCTGGTCGAACACCCTACGCGCGGACTTGATATTGAATCGGTGGTCTACATCTGGGGTAAATTGAAGGAACGTTGCAAGCAGGGCGCGGCGATCGTTTTCATGTCTTCTGACCTTGATGAGATTCTGCAATATAGCGATCGTGTGCTGGTATTTTATAACGGTCGGATCTCGCATCCTTTCGATGCCAATAAAACAAATGTGCAGCAGTTGGGCGAGTTAATCGGGGGCAAAGGTTGGAACGAATGACGCTTTTCGAAAGGATAAATTTCACGGCTGAAATTTAAGGCGCTACTATGAAACATACAACGCTGAATCGCATAGGTTTTCAACTTTTCGCCCTGCTCTTGGCATTTGGAATCGCTTCGCTGGTATTGCTTGCGGTGGGCGCGTCTCCCGTTCAAATTTATAAAGATATGTTTGGATCGCTCGGCACAAAAGGCAAGATCGCCGACGTGCTGGTGAGTTGGGCTCCGCTGTTGTTAGCGACCGCCGGATTGTTGATCACGTTTGCCGCAGGCCTGTGGAATATTGGCGTGGAAGGACAGATCACTTTTGGCGCGATCGGCACGACGTTGGTTTTACGTTTGTTGCAAAATAGCGCGATGAATGCCGGGTTGATTATCGCCTTGAGCATCTTTGCCGGTATGCTTGCCGGCGCGTTATGGGCGGCTCTGGCGGGCGCGTTAAAAACGTTCGGCGGAGTCAACGAGATCTTCGGCGGGTTGGGCTTGAATTTCGTCGCCACCGCGCTCACAATTTATCTTGTCTTCGGTCCGTGGAAGCGCCCGGGCACCGGCTCAATGAGCGGCACGCAACCGTTCCCCGAACAGTTTAACTTGCCTTTGTTTGAGGGGTTGCGACTGAGTCCTTGGGCGCTTGTTGTCGCCGTCGTGGGCATTGTCTTTGTGTATTTCCTATTGCAAGGAACGTACTTCGGTTTACGGCTGAAAGCGGTAGGCAAGAATTTCCGCGCCGCTTATCTGCTCGGCATTCCAACATGGCAATATATGATGTTCTCGTTCCTGTTATGCGGCGCGTTATCGGGCGCAGCGGGCGCGTTGCAAGTCACGGCGGTCTATCATCGTCTGATTCCTTCCATCTCCAGCGGATATGGCTATTTAGGGCTTATGGTGGCGATGCTTGTCAACTATCAAGCGATTGCGGCGATTCCGGTCGCATTCTTCTTCGCCGCGCTTAATATCGGCAGCATTCAACTGCCCATCGTGCACAAACTCGATTCGTCCTTCTCGGGCGTTTTACAAGGATTGTTAGTGTTGTTTATCTTGCTTGCGGAAGGCGCGCGTCAGCGACTGACGCCGAAAGCGTAAATACGTTATGGAAACTGCGCTCATACTCACCGGACTTGGCAGCGTATTCTTTGCCTCCGCGCCCATTGTTTTTGCCGTGATCGGCGAGACGATCGCCGAACGCGCCGGCGTGATCAACCTTTCGATTAACGGAATGATCCTTCTCTCTGCGATGGGAGGTTTTGTCGTTTCATTTCAGACCGGGAGTCTGTTCGCCGGGTTCTTAACCGGCGCGCTAATTGGGGCGCTGGTCGCTTTCATCGTAGCGTTCTCTTCGATCACGCTGAAGCAGTCGCAAGTTGCGGTTGGGTTCGTCCTCGCGCTCACTTGCCGCGACCTCGCATACTTTCTTGGCAACGACTACATGGGTAAAGGCGGTCCGCGTCTGCCCGCCTGGGATCTGCCGGTGTTAAGCGATATTCCCATAGTAGGTCCGATCTTCTTTCATCAGGACCTGATCACTTATATTAGTTTCCTTATGATTTTTCTCTCGTGGTTGTGGATCTTCCGCACGCGCCCCGGCTTGATGTTGCAAGGCATTGGCGAACGTCCCGCTTCCGCGTATGTGCGCGGCGCGAACGTCAACTTGATGCGTTATGCATATACGGTCTTGGGCGGCGCGATCGCAGGTCTGGCTGGTCCCGCCTATTCTCTCAGCGTAAAAGCCGGTTGGAATGGCACCATCTCGGGGTTGGACGGCTTCGGCTGGATCGCGCTGGCTATTACGATCTTTGGCGGTTGGAATCCATTGCGCGGCGCTTTTGGAGCGTATCTATTCGGCTTGCTGCAATGGCTGGGGTTGGTGTTACAGCCCAGTCTGCCGAACGTTCCTTCGCAGGTATTGCAGGTTGCGCCGTTCCCGTTGATGATTCTCACCCTGTTTCTCGTCAACATCGGCAGCACAGAATGGGTTGAACGTACGCTGGCGGCAATGCCCGAATCGTCTCGGCGATTTTTCACCCGCGCTTTGCGCGCTTTACGCGCTTCGCCGCCCGCTTCGTTGGGCGTTCCCTTCGAAAGGGAATGACGCGCCGCCGAACGAAGGTTTTCAAAACCACATCAACTTAAGCGGACTGTTAGGTTAAGCCTTGGAAGTCCGCCTTTGCGTTTAAGTATATCGAGTAAAATTAATCCATGCCTAATTTCCTTGGCTATTGTTGCTCGCTCTGCGGAACGGAATATGCCGCCGATGAGGTCTCCTATACCTGCCCTAAAGACGGCGGTAATTTAGACGTGACGCTCGATTACGACGCTATCAAAACCAAGTATCAGCCCGAAGACCTGCTCTCGCGCAACGACCCATCGTTATGGCGCTACGCGCCGCTTCTTCCAGTGAACGCACCGGAAGGCGATTCGACGCCGCTTCACATTGTGGGTGGAACTCCTGTTTTTCGGCTGCGCTCGCTCGCGAAGAAATACGGGCTGCAAAATTTGTGGCTGAAAGATGAGTCGCGTAACCCGACGGCTTCTTTTAAGGATCGCGCCAGCGCCATTGTTGTAGTTCGCGCCCGCGAGATCGGCGCCGAGGTTGTAGTCACCGCTTCGACGGGGAACGCCGGCGCGGCGCTTGCGGGGATGTCCGCTGCGGTGGAGCAAAAAGCTGTTATTTTTGCTCCGAAATCTGCGCCGCCAGCGAAGGTGGCGCAGCTGCTTGTTTTTGGCGCGCAGGTGATTTTAGTGAATGGAACATATGATGACGCATTCGATTTAACGATTCGATGTGCGAATGAGTTCGGCTGGTACTGCCGCAATACTGGCTACAACCCGTTTACGGCGGAAGGTAAGAAGACCGCCGCGTTTGAGATCTGGGAGTGGTGGCGAGACGCGCACGCGGCTTGGCACGATGAGCGCGACGAAGGATTCGATCATTCGCCGCTGACTATTTTTGTTCCTGTAGGCGATGGGAATATTATCTCAGGAATCCATAAAGGCTTCAAAGACCTTATTCAACTCGGCTGGTTATCGCGTATGCCGCGCCTGATCGGCGTGCAAGCGGAAGGCTCTGCCGCGATTTCGAACGCGTTTAATGCTGGCGTAGAAACGATTCAGCCGGTTTCAGCGCGCACTATCGCCGATTCGATCTCGGTGGATTTGCCGCGCGACGGCGTGCGTGCGATCCGCGCGGCAAAGGAAACCGGCGGGACGTATATTAATGTGACCGACGAGGAAATTCTCAGCGCCGTTGCGGAGCTCGGTAAAACGGGCGTTTTTGCCGAACCAGCTGGAGCGGCAGCGTATGCGGGGATGGTCAAGGCGGTTGCCCATCGCATCGTTAAAAGCGAAGACCCTGTTTTAGTTCTCAACACCGGCAGCGGACTTAAAGACATCCGTGCCGCTATGAACGCGGTTAATCCGCCGCCGGTTATCGAGCCGACCCTGAAAGCAGTGAGAAATCTGTTGCGATAAATAAAGATGAACATTACCTATTCTGTTGTTGCCCCTATTTTTAATGAGGAAGAAAACTTACCGGAACTCTATCGCCGCGTAAAAGAGACGCTGACTCAGTTGCGCAAGCCGTGGGAGTTGATTCTTGTTGACGACGGTTCGTCGGATAACTCGAGCGCTCTGATGCGCGCGCTTGCTAAAAAGGACAAGCGTGTGCGCCCGGTCATCTTCGCGCGGAATTTCGGTCATCAGGTGGCGGTGACCGCCGGATTGGATTATTCGCGCGGCGACGCGGTGATCGTGATCGACTCCGATCTACAGGACCCGCCTGAATTGATTCTCGATATGGCGAAGAAATGGCAAGAGGGCTACGAAGTGGTCTTTGCCGTGCGCGCCGAACGCGAGGGCGAGTCGTGGTTCAAGTTGTGGACCGCTTCGGCATTCTACCGTCTGATCTACCGCATTACCGACGTGAAGATTCCTCTCGACGCCGGCGATTTCCGTTTAATGGATCGTAAGGTGGTGAATGTGATGAACAGCATGCGCGAACGGCATCGCTTCTTGCGCGGTATGAGCGCATGGGTAGGATTCAAACAGATCGGCGTGGAATATAAACGTTCCGCGCGCATAGCCGGCGAGACGAAATACCCGTTCCGCAAAATGCTTCGACTCGCGCTCAACGCGGTGACAGGTTTCTCGTACTTTCCTTTACAAGTGGCTACTTTTTTTGGATTTTTTTCCGCCGGCGTTGCGATCCTTGCCATGCCGATCGTGGTCTATCTGAGGGCAGGCGGGTCGCAAACCTTCTTTGGGCAGGCGTCTACCCTGCTGGCGGTGTTGTTTCTTGGCGGCGTGCAATTGATTTCGCTTGGCATTTTAGGCGAATACATCGGGCGGCTGTATGATGAAGCCAAAGGCAGACCGCTCTACATCGTGCGCGAAACGCCGGAAGATAAGTAAGCGGGCTTTACTGTATCGTATAACCAATCTTTCGTATTTATATTCATCCTTCATAAACGCTCATGAGTTTTCTTAAAGATAAAGAGTTCCTGCGCGCCGCATTGGCGTTGTCTGTGCCGGTCGCTTTACAACAATTGATCACCGCCTCTCTTAACATGATAGACGTGCTGATGGTCGGGCAATTGGGCGAGACTGCCGTCGCTGCTTTGGGGCTGGCGAATCAGGTCTTCTTTCTGCTGGCATTGTTCGTCTTCGGCGTGACGAGCGGTATGGCTATTTTTACCGCGCAATTCTGGGGCAAAGGCGACGTAGAAAGCATCCGCAAAGTATTGGGGATCTGTCTTGCTATTGCGACTCTAATCGCGACAGCCTTCACGCTGGCGGCAGTCCTTATACCTGAAACGCTGATGTCGTTTTATACGAACGACGCTGAAGTGATTGCGTTAGGTTCTGAATATCTTCGCATCGTCGGGGTAAGTTATATACTGATGGCGATTTCGTTCTCGTACATTGCTATCTTGCGGAGCGTTACACAGGTAATGTTGACTATGGCGGTATCAGCGTTGGCGCTGACCTTGAAGACGATTCTCGGTTACGCTCTGATCTTTGGACATTTCGGCTTGCCCGCCTTGGGCGTGCGCGGCGCCGCTATCGGCACTGCCGTTGGCTGGTCGTTCATGTGCGGACTCTTGCTATTCGTCGTCTATGCCTATAAGACCCCGCTCGCTGCGAATCCGCTGACTTTTTTCCGTTTTGACCGCAACTTTCTGATTAAGGTCTTGCGGACTTCCATGCCTGCCGCGATCAATGAAGTGGCTTGGTCGTTCGGCATCACTGTTTACAACGCGGTCTATGCGCGCATCGGCACAGACGCCATCGCGGCGGTTAACATCAATGCGACGATTGAAGAACTCGCGTTCGTGCTATTTATCGGTTTGGGAAACGCCTGCTCGATTTCGGTCGGCAATAAGATCGGCGAAAAAGATAAAGAAGCGGCGTTTGAGTACAGCCGCCGTTTTACGATCATGGCGGTGGCGTTGGCGCTGGCTGGCAGTGTGGTCGTATTCTTCTCGCGAGAATATGTTGCGGGGCTGTATCAGATTTCCGATTCCGCTGTCTATGACTTAATGAGGATCATGCGCGTCTACTCGTTTTCTGCGTGGTTGCGCGTCTTCAATTTTATGATGTTTATCGGCGCATTGCGCGCAGGCGGCGATACGCGCTTTGCCATGTTCACCGAACTTTTTTCGATTTGGTTGGTCGGCGTGCCTGTGGCGTTGATCGGCGGATTTGTGCTGCGCCTACCCGTCTATGACGTGTACGCGCTCGTATTGCTTGAGGAAGTCGTCAAAGCGATCATCGTCACCCGCCGTTATCTCTCGCGTAAATGGCTTCACGATCTGGTGAATCTGGCGGATGGCGACGCTCCGCTGGCTCCCGCCGTATAGCGCTCGCCTGTAATGGCGCTTTGTCTCTGGTAAAGGAAGCAGGAGAATGCGCGTCTAGATATATGCGCGTTGCGCACTGACCAGTTTCCCTTAAGGAGGACTATATGCCTACGATCAGTTACGATAAACTGCAAGAATACCTTGCCTCTCTTGTGCCGCCGCGCGAGCCGGTGATGCAAGAGATGGAAGAGTACGCTGAAAAAGATCATTTCCCGATCCTCGGTCCAGCAAGCGGATACTATTGTTATCAACTTGCCCGCATGATTCATGCTCAATCTGTATTTGAGTTGGGCTCGGGCTACGGATATTCCACCGCTTGGTTTGCGAAAGCAGTTCGTGAAAACGGCGGCGGAGTCGTTCATCATACAGTTTGGGATGACGCGCTCTCTGCTATGGCGAAAGGGTATCTTCAGCGATTAAGGTTGGATGATTTGGTCGAATTCCATAATTCTGAAGCGGTAGCGGCGCTTCATCAAACTGAAGGCGCGTTTGACTTGATCTTCAACGACATTAATAAAGAAGGCTATCCCGATTCACTGCCTGTGATCAAGTCGAAATTGCGTTCTGGCGGATTGCTCGTTACAGACAACGTAATCTGGCGCGGGAAAATCCTCAACTCGAACGATCATGAAGCGGATACCGAAGCGATTCGCCGCTTTACTCGCGCGCTGACGACGGATGCCGATTGGATCGTTTCTCTCGCCCCTGTCCGCGATGGATTGATCGTGGCGTATAAAAAATAGCGAGGACTTCAATGACCTATAACTTTGACGAAATTATCGAACGCCGCCATACCAATTCCATCAAATGGACCGCCTACCCTGAAGACGTGTTGCCGATGTGGGTCGCCGATATGGATTTTGCCGTCCCCGAGCCGATTCGCGACGCGCTGCATCAAGCGATCGAACGCGGCGAGTTCGGATATGCGTTTGCCACGCGCAAAACTAAACAGATCGTGGCGGAGCGCATGCAACGACTCTACGGTTGGAGCGTGGACCCAGATTGGGTGATGGAGACAACCGGCGTGGTGAGCGGATTTAATATTGCGGCGCGCGCCTATTGCCGCCCATCGGATGGCGCATTGATTCAAACGCCCGCTTACCCGATGTTTTATTCGATCTATAAGAATATGGGTTTGACGCAGCAGACTGCGCCGCTATCGTTTGCCAACGAAGGCGGCGTTCTTCATCCGCAATTAGATCTCGATGCGTTTGCGCGTTCTTTCCATTCGAATCATGCGCGCACTCGCATGTTTTTGCTATGCCATCCGTATAACCCGACGGGGCAAGTCTTTTCGCGCGAAGAACTATTGCGTATGGCGGAAACTTGCTTACAAAACGACGCTATGATCATTTCGGATGAAATTCACTGTGAATTATTGTTGGACGATGCGAAGCATATCCCGACCGCCGCGCTCTCTCCAGAAATTGCCGATCGGACCGTCACGCTGATCTCTCCGAGCAAAACTTTTAACATCGCCGGACTCTTCAGCGCTTTTGCGATCATCCCCAATGCGGAAGCGCGTGAAAAATTCAAAGAAGCCAGCGAGAAGATGACGGGACATCCTTCGAGTTTGGGATTGATCGCCGCTGAAACCGCGTTCTCCGGCGCTTGCGACGATTGGCTGAACGAATTAAGGCTGTATCTGGCGCGCAACCGTAATTTTGTGATGGAGTATTTGGCTGAGAATTTTCCGCAGGCGAAATATACGCATCCTGCCGCCACATATCTTCACTGGATTGATTTCGGCGAATATGTTCGCATGGGTCAGATCGTCGATTCCCCATTCAAATTTTTCCTTGAGAACGCCAAAGTCGCGGTTAATGACGGCAAGCCGTTCGGCGCTGGGTACGAAAACTTTATCCGTTTGAATTTTGGCGCGCCGCGCGCGCTGGTCGAGCAGGGATTAAGCCAGATGAAGCGCGCGCTTATGCCGGCGCGGTATTGAGATTGCGCTAAATAATAAAGGCGGACAGCATCATGCCGTCCGCCTTTATAGTGTTTTTGATTGTAATTATAAAGGAAGAGCGCGATTACATTGCCTTGTTATCGTCAGGCGAACGTCTAAGCGCAAAGCGGGGCTTTGGTTAGGTTAGGGTAACCCGCTCCTCGTTGTCTGGTTGTCAGGCGGAGTATCTATCGCAACCTCCTTTCTGCTGCCTATAGTATACGTTAAGAAAACGCTTATTGTATTAAAAATAGCCTACGCTTTCATTAAAGATTTTAGATCGGTTGACGCTGCGGGTATAGTACAATCTGTCTGACAAATTTTTAGGAGCAGCCCATGACTACCATTGACCTAACGATTGATAAAGCGCGTCGTCAACGCGCCGTACAGCGCGCCAGAGAACGCAATATTATCATCCCAACTTACGCGCAGATGAAAGACCCCTCAAAGATTCCTTCAAGAATTCAAGAGGAATTGAGCGGCATCGGATTATGGGATCTGCATCCGCGCAACTTGTTTCGTATTACTTGGAAGAATCACCCGGTCGCCGCGTCGGGCGTGGACGCTTCGAGCGCGCTCAAGACACGCTTTGGCGGAGTCAATTATCTTGAACTGCCTTCCTCGTTAACGGGCGTAAAGGCTAGGATCATTTGCATTGTTGGCAAGTGGTTCCCTACCGGAGCGCATAAAGTAGGGGCGGCGTTCTCGTGCCTTGTGCCGCGTCTCGTGACTGGTCAGTTCGATCCGACCACGCAGAAGGCGGTTTGGCCCTCCACAGGCAATTACTGTCGCGGCGGCGCTTACGATTCCGCGCTGTTGGGCTGCGAATCGATCGCTATTCTGCCTGAAGGGATGTCGAAAGAACGATTCGATTGGTTGAAAACTGTGGCGGGTGAGATCATCAAAACTCCCGGCAGCGAATCGAATGTTAAGGAAATTTTCGATAAATGCTGGGAATTGCGCAACTCCGGTCAAGACCTGATGATTTTTGATCAGTTCCAAGAGTTCGGCAATTACCTGTGGCACTATGATGTGACCGGGCGCGCTATGGCGGAAATCATCGAACAGGCGCTGGGCGCGGGCGACCGCTATCGCGGCATGGTTTCGGCGACAGGTTCGGGAGGGACGATCGCCAGCGGCGATTACCTGAAGCAGCTGTATCCTGAGAGTAAGATCATCGCAAGCGAAGCGTTGCAATGCCCAACGCTGCTCGAAAATGGATTTGGCGCGCATCGCATCGAGGGCATCGGCGATAAGCATGTCCCCTGGGTGCATAACGTCAAGAACACGGATATGATCGCGGCGATTGACGATAATGCGGTAGTCAATTTGGCGCGCTTATTCAACGAAGAACACGGTCGCGCTTATCTGGTGGAGCGGGGCGTCCCGGAAGAGACGGTCGCACAGCTTGACCTATTGGGCTTTTCCGGCGTAGCCAACGTTCTATCGTGCATCAAAGCCGCGAAATATTACGAAATGGATGAAAACGACGCGATGTTGACCATCCTGACCGATTCGATGGAACTGTATCGTTCGCGCATGCACGAGATGAATCAAGAGTTTGGCGAGTACAGCGAACGCGACGCGGCGGCAGGCTTCGCTCGTTATCTGCAAGGCGAATCGACCGACAACCTGCTTGAGCTGCGTTATACGGATCGCCGCCGCGTGCATAACCTGAAGTATTACACTTGGGTCGAGCAGCAAGGCAAAACCTATCAAGAAATTCAGGCGCAATGGTACGATCCCAATTACTGGACAAACGTACAAAAGCAGGCGGATGAAATTGATGAATTGATCGTAGAGTTCAATCGCGAGGTTGGGCTTTAACTTTTTATCTTGCGTTGATGCATGGAGGCTTGAATTTAGAAGCCGCTATAGACAGATTCGTTGGGCGGTTTGGCTGCTCGATGAACAAAGAAGACATTACAATCTTCCTGTTTGCATATATTTCAGGATCCTCGGGTTGTATTTCCCGATAACCGCCGCCGATTCATCTTCGAGCATTCCCCCAAAATAACTCTTGATATGGCGTCGGATGTATGGGTTTGATTCCAGGGTGATTTTGGAATGAACGACCATATCGCGCAACGCATAGATGATATGAGGCACATCTGCCATAACGACCGCACCCAAACACATGGGGCAGGGTTCGACGGTCGTGAACAGGATCGCCCGCCTGAAGTCCGTCCAGAGTTTTTCGCCGCCGTTGAGCAACGCGTTCAGTTCGGCATGCCTGATCTGGTTTTTGCTTTCTTTGTGACGAGCCCGTCCGCGTGAAATGATCTCTCCATCCAGCACAAGGACTGAGCCGATGGGATATTCTCCCGCTTTCCCCGCTTCATCTGCTTCGAGGAGCGCCTCGCGCATAAATTTTTCAAGATTGAGATGTTCGATTTCGGGCGAGATGTATTGTGTCATAGTGTTACGCCATGTGCGGCGGAGACTTGGGCTTTTCTTTTGAAGTCCCCAGCGCCGCGTTCAACGCCTGATCTACCGAGCGGACTTCGACGATCTCGATTCCCTTCGGATACCCTTCGCCTTTTCGCAACGCCTTCGGCACGATGGCGGTTTTGAATCCCAATTTCTGAGCTTCCTTCAAACGCGCTTGCATCTGCCCCGGCATCCGCAATTCGCCCGCGAGACCGATCTCGCCGATCAACACCGCGTCTGCCTTAACTGAAATATCTTTCCACGAAGAAGCAATTGCCGCGGCAATGGCGAGGTCGGCGGCAGGTTCGTCAATTTGCAAGCCGCCCACCACGTTGACGAACACATCCTGCTCCGAAAGTTTCAATCCCACGCGGCGAGTCAACACGGCGGAGATCAATAACAAACGGTTGAAGTCCACGCCGTTGGCGGTTCTGCGCGCGTTGCCGAACTGGGTCGGGGAGGTGAGTCCCTGCACTTCGACGAGGATCGGGCGCGTGCCTTCCATTGTCACCGCAATCGCGGACCCCGCCGCGTTGACCATTCGCTCCGCGAGAAACGCCTCCGATGGATTCGTTACTTCGACGAGTCCGCCTTCGCGCATTTCAAAGACTCCCACTTCGGATGTTGCGCCGAAACGATTCTTCACCGAACGCAACAGACGATAGGCTTGGAAGCGGTCGCCTTCGAGATAAAGTACAGTATCCACAATGTGTTCCAACACGCGCGGACCTGCGATGGTCCCTTCTTTGGTCACATGCCCGATCACAAAGACCGAGATGCCGCTGGTCTTTGCCAACTCGCGCAATTGCGAAGAACACTCGCGCACCTGACTCACCGAGCCAGCCGACGAGTCCATGCTGGAGAGGTATACGGTTTGGATCGAATCCACGATCAACAATTCGGGCTTCACTTCGTTGATGTGATTCAAAATGATCTCGAGATTGGTCTCGGTGACGAGCAACAAATTTTTTGGCAATTCTTTTTTGCCGTTCAAACGCGTCGCGCGCATCTTGATTTGACGTTCCGACTCTTCGCCTGAAACATACAGAACCCGCTTTTGCCCAGCCATCTCCATTGCCATTTGCAACATCAACGTGGATTTACCGATGCCCGGATCGCCGCCGACTAACACGATGGAGCCCGGCACGATCCCGCCGCCTAACACGCGCGCGAATTCCTCGATGGGAACGCGGATGCGGTCTTCATCTCCAGCGGAGACGTCGCCGATGGAACGCGGGGCAGACCGACCCGTGAGTCCGCGAACCGCAGTGGACTTCGTCACCGGTTCATCGTGGATCACTTCCTCCACCATGCTGTTGAACGATCCGCACTGCGGACATTTGCCCATGTACGACGCGGCAACGCGCCCGCATTCTTGACAGACATATCGTGTTTGTGTTTTTGCCATACGAATCTTCCCCTCTCCCTAAGGGTGAAGTCGAGTATAACAGAATTTCTGTTCTAATTGCGTTGGGAAGTTTGCTATACTTGTTTTGTCGTGTTGTTCTAAGCGTATCTACAATAGGAGAAATGTATGATCGAATGGTTCGTTCAACTCAGCCCTGTTTGGCAAGCGTTGATCGCTACAGGATTCACTTGGCTTGTCACCGCGCTGGGTGCAGCGACGGTTTTCTTTTTCAAGCGAGTTAACCGCAAATTGTTGGATGGGATGTTGGGGTTCGCGGCGGGCGTGATGATCGCGGCTAGTTTTTGGTCGTTGCTTGCGCCCGCTATTGCGATGACGCGCGAGATGAACGTCGCTCCGGTCTGGTTGCCGGCGGCGGTTGGATTTTTATTGGGCGGTGCGTTTATCCGCTTGATTGACCTCTTTCTGCCGCATTTGCATCTCGGCTTTCCGTTGAGCGAGGCGGAAGGGCTTCCGACAGAATGGCGACGGAGTATTTTGCTTGTGCTGGCAATCACCTTGCATAATATTCCCGAAGGCTTGGCGATCGGAGTCGCTTTCGGCGCAGTAGCGGCGGGAATGTCGTCTGCGACTCTGGCTGGGGCGGCAGCGCTTGCAATCGGGATCGCGATTCAAAATTTTCCCGAAGGCATGGCAGTCTCCGTTCCGCTGCGATCGGAGGGTATGTCGCGTTTGAAGAGTTTTTGGTTTGGGCAGTCTTCAGCTTTGGTCGAGCCGATTGCGGGAGCGTTGGGCGCGGCGGCAGTGTTGTTGATTCGCCCTATTTTGCCGTATGCGTTGGCGTTTGCGGCGGGCGCGATGATCTTCGTGGTGGTCGAAGAATTGATTCCCGAATCGCAATTGGCAAAGAACGCCGATTTCGCCACCTCGGGCGCGATGCTCGGATTTGCGTTGATGATGATTCTAGACGTAGGTTTTGGATAAGGATGCGCTCTGCGCCATGAGCGCGTAGACTTGATTTAACAACTCTACAAATTCGCGAGCGGGGCGCTCTTTCAGAATCTCTTTACGCGTATCGCGATCGAGCGTTTTCAACAGCAAGTATTGCACGGCATATTTTCGAAAGAGTCGTTGTCCGTCTTCTTCGCCGTAAAACTGGACGCTTTTCTGTAAGTGTTCGCGAACGGTTTCCATCGTCAATTCGTACGGGACTTGCTCGCGGTCATAGCCCGCGAAGATCCACGGGTTGGCGATTGCGCCGCGCCCGATCATCACTGCGTTGCAGTTTGTGTGGGTCTTCATTTTTTGAATATCCGCTGCGGCGCGCACATCGCCGCTGCCGACGACGGGGATGCGGACCGACGCTTTCACTTCGGCGATCGCGTCCCAGTCGGCATTGCCGGCGTAGCGTTGTTCTTTGGTGCGACCATGTACGGCGACTAGCGCGCCGCCTTCTTCTTCCACGATGCGGGCGATAAGTTTATAGTTTTTGTTCCGCTCCCAACCCATGCGGATTTTCCCGGTGACCGGGATCTTTAGCGCCTTTGTCAGCGCGCGAAACGTTCGCGCGATCCGCAATGGACTTGGCATCATGCCTACGCCTGCGCCGCGATCGGCGATAGACTTGGCGGGACAACCCATGTTGATATCAATAATATCGGGCTTCCACTTTTCCACGATTAACGCGGCTTTGAGAAGCAGGTTTGGGTCTTCGCCATAAAGTTGAAACGCGATTGGACGTTCTGCTTCTTCGTAATATAGTCGTTTGGCGGGCTCTTTAGAGCGGCTGAGAATTTTCTCCGCCTTGACGAATTCGGTGTAGCTCATCGCCGATCCCAATGCGCGGCAAATCGAACGGAAGGGCCAGTCGGAGTAGCCGTCCATTGGTGCGAGAATCGCATCTCCGAAGATGGGGATGTTGCGGATATAGAAGTTGGGAGCGCGCGTTTCAATCATCAGCGGCGGCAAGTATAACAAAAAAGACTTCGAGATTCTTTGAATTTCCGAAGGTGGAGCGGCGTTACGCCGTTTCCTGCTTCATCATGTTGAGGAAATGTTTGCGGAACTTCGACACCTTCGGCGCGACAACCGCCTGACAATACGGCTGGTACGGATTCCGCGCGAAGTAATCGCGGTGATATTCTTCCGCCGCGTAAAATTCGCCCAAGGCTGACACGCGCGTTACGATGGGACTACCCCAGATTTTTTGCGCATTTAACGCCTTGATAAGTTCTTCGGCGATATTTTTCTGCTCATTGTTGTGATAGAAGATTTCGGAACGGTATTGTTCGCCGATGTCGTTGCCCTGACGGTTCATTGTGGTCGGATCGTGGATGGCAAAGAATACGTTCAATAGATCGCGATATGAGACGACATCTGGGTCAAAGCGTAACTGCACTACTTCCGCGTGTCCCGTCGTCCCGTCACAGACTTCGCGGTATGTCGGATTTGCCGTTCGTCCGCCGGTGTAGCCAGACTCTACGCTTACGACGCCCTTGACTTCGATAAACACGGCTTCGAGACACCAGAAGCATCCCCCAGCCAGCGTGGCGGTTTGAAGGTTGGCGTTCATGATAAGTTCTCCTTTTTCTTGATCTGCCTATTAGACAACACGTTGGAATAAAACCTTATTACGAAAGGGTTACGGAGTAAGAAAGAGCGGAGACGACAGTCTCCGCTCTCGATAAAGGTTATCCCGCAGTTCAACTGCGGGATAACGAATTTACACCACCGGCTCTTCCTCAACTTCGGGGACAGCCTGTTGTTCGAGGACGATCTCTCCGTCGGGATTCATCGTCACCAGGATCGAATCGCCGTGCTGGAATTCGCCGCTTAGCAATTTATCCGATAGCGGATCTTCCACCTTCTGCTGGATCACACGGCGGAGGGGGCGTGCGCCGAATTCGGTATCATATCCAAGGTCCGCGAGGGAAGCGAGGGCTTCGGCTGTGGCGGTCAGGATGAGGTCATGTTCTTTGAGTCGCTCTGCCACTTTATCCAACTCAAGCGTAACGATCTGCTGGATGTCTTCCTTGTTGAGCGCGCGGAAGATGACGGTTGCATCCAAGCGATTGATGAACTCAGGGCGGAACGCGCGTTTGAGCGATTCGTTCAACTTCTTGCGCATGTCTTCGTACGAGAGTCGTTCTTCGGTCACTTCATCGCGTTTGAGCGCAAAGCCGAGCGACGATTGTTTCTTGATCACGTCCGCGCCGATGTTGGAGGTCATCACGATGATCGCATTGCGGAAGTCCACTTTGCGGCCCTTCGCATCGGAGAGGTGACCCTCTTCCATGATCTGCAACAACATATTGTGCACTTCGGGATGCGCCTTTTCGACTTCATCGAAGACAACGATGGAGTACGGTCTGCGGCGCAAGGCTTCGGTGAGTTGACCTGCTTCTTCGTAGCCGATGTATCCCGGAGGCGCGCCGACCAGACGCGAGGCGGTGTGACGCTCCATGAACTCGGACATATCGAGTTGGATCGCGGCTTCTTCACTGCCGAACATGAACTTGGCGAGTGTTTTGGTTAATTCCGTTTTGCCGACGCCTGTGGGTCCGAGGAACATGAACGAACCGATCGGGCGTTTCGGGTCTTTTAACCCGGCACGCGCGCGGCGGACTGCGCGTGAGATGGCGATGATGGCATCTTCCTGCCCGATGATTCCCTTGCGGAGTTCATCTTCCATCTTGAGCAAGCGTTGCGATTCTGCTTCGGCAAGTTGCATGAGCGGGACGCCCGTCCACATCGAGACGACTTCGGCGATGTCTTCCGCCGAAACGACGGGACTGCTCGCGCGGTCCCAGCCGGTGCGCAGGCGTTCGATCTGCTCGCTCAACTCGGTCTCGCGCTCCTGCCATTCGATGATGTCTTCGTTGTTGCCTTCTTCTTGCGCGAGCGAGCGGTTCTGTCGCGCCTGCCGCAATTGACTGAATAAATCTTTGGCATGTTTCGCGGCGGGACTCTTGTACATGCGCACACGCGAGGATGATTCGTCAATCAAATCTATCGCTTTATCGGGGAGGAAGCGTTCGGTCACATAGCGCGTGGATAAATGCGCGGCGGCTTCGAGCGCCTCATCGGATATCACAAGGTGATGATGTTCTTCGTAGGCGGCGCGAATCCCTTTCAGGATTTGGATTGTCTCTTCCTCGGAGGGTTCGTCCACCTGGATGGGTTGGAAGCGGCGTTCGAGCGCGGCATCCGATTCGATGTGCTTGCGATATTCGTCCATCGTGGTCGCGCCGATGACTTGCAATTCGCCGCGCGACAAGGCAGGCTTGAGGATGTTCGCCGCGTCGACCGAGGAGCCAGCGGCTCCCGCGCCGACGAGCATGTGGACTTCATCAATAAAAAGGATCGCGCCAGATTGTTTCAACTCATCAATGACGCGCTTGAGTCGTTCCTCGAACTGACCGCGATACATCGTGCCAGCCACAAGCGAGCCGACATCGAGTTGCAGTAATCGTTTGTTCATTAATGGGGCAGGGACATCGCCGTCCACGATGCGTTGGGCAAGCCCCTCGACGATGGCAGTCTTGCCGACGCCAGGTTCGCCGATCAACGCGGGGTTGTTCTTCGTGCGCCGCGCCAAAATTTGGATCACGCGCTCGATCTCCATTTGACGACCGATGACGGGATCGAGTTTTTTCTCTTCCGCTTTCGTTGTGAGATCGGAAGCGAGTTGATCAATCAACGGGGTCTTTTGATTGGGCTGGGCGCCGCGCGCAGGTCCCACACCGGCAGGCGTCGGGGCGGACGAAGTCGATTCGTTCAAGACGCGCCGCGTTTGCCGGCGGATCTGATCCGGCGTCACACCGAGCCGGCGCAACACTTCCAGCGCGCTTCCTTCGACGCGCACCAAGCCTAGCAAAATATGTTCTGTGCCGATGTAGTGGTGACCGAGACGACGAGCTTCGTCTACGGCGAATTCCAGCACTTGCTGTGTGTCGCCCGCAAGTTCCACGCGGCTGGGGTCAAATCCCGCCGTGCTAGAGGAAACGCGGCGGATCACTTCGCGCACGCGGTCCGACGTCATGCCGAGTTCGCGCAATACTCGCCCCGCTACGCCGCCTTCTTCATCCATTAAACCGAGCAATAAATGCTCTGTGCCAATATTGTTGCTGCGGGATTGTTCCGCCTCCTGATGTGCGAGGCTTAAAACCCGCCTTGCTCGCTGTGTAAAACGTTCCATACCAGCCATGTTATCTTCTCCTGAATAGTGGATGTATTCTACCAAAAAGCCCGGCGAGTCATCATAGGAAAAAGGTTAGAGATTATTTGCAATGCTGATACAATATTAAGCGTCTGACTTACGCAGATCGAAATCTTTTACCGCGAATTATGCGAATTATCGCTAATTTTTAAAACAATTCGCGTAGGTTAGCGAAATTTGCGGCTTGCCTTAGGGTTTTGCGGCGTAATGCCTAAAACGAGAATTGTGCTCCAAAAGGGAGTAGAGGATGAAGTAATGCGATCTATATGCGTTTTTTGCGGTTCTTCGGACTCGGTTCATTCCGACTATACAACTGCCGCGTTTTCCCTCGGCATTTTGCTCGCAAATAAAGGGATTCGGCTAATCTTCGGCGGCGGCAAAACCGGCTTGATGGGCGCGGTCGCCGACGGCGCGCTTTCAGCGAAGGGCGAAGTGATCGGAGTCATCATCCCTTCGATGAATACGCCCGCTTTAGCGTATGACGGGTTGACCCGCATGGAAGTTCCACCCGATATGCACGCTCGTAAAGCGCGGATGCACGAATTGGCGGAAGGTTATATCGCGCTTCCCGGTGGATTTGGCACGTTTGACGAGCTGTTTGAGACGATTACATGGGCGCAAACGGGAACGCACCAAAAGCCTGTGGGGTTGCTGAACGTGAAGAATTATTACGCGCCTTTGCTTGCCGCTATTGATCATGCGGTTGAGGAAGGTTTTGTTTTTCGCGAACATCGCGACGCATTGGCGTGCAACTCTAACCCCGCGCAACTGTTGGATACGATGGAAAAATACAGTCATCCGTTTGAGGCGGTGAAAAGGTGGATGCGGGAAGGATAATCGGTCCGCTAATTTACTGGCGAACTGTGAGGTCTAAAATGAATCTATGGATTTGTTGATTTTTTGCATTCGCTTGGCGAAGACCCAGCCCGCAATCCCCAATACGATAAAACCGACGAGAAACACCCAGATCAAAACGGGAAATTTATCCAAATGCGCGCCCACCGTAACAGTGAGTAGAGCAGCAATACCGCGTCCAAGCATGTTCGCCAGCAAGAAACGCTTGAAGGACATACTCCCCAGTCCGGCAACGTAACACATCGCGTCGTTGGGAACGAATGGCATCACAAGGGAGATTGTATAGAACGCCATGCCCTGTCCCGTAGCGCTTTTATCCCAGCGGTTTAGCGTTTCGGGCGCGATCCACTTTTCGGCGAAGGGACGTCCGAATTTGCGCGACAGCCAGAACGCGATCTGCCCGCCAATCACGAGACTCGTCCACGTGAGCAGGAATCCGCCGAAGAAGCCGTAGATGACCCCGCTGCCGATCATGAGCGCTTGTCCGGGGATGAATGCAAGGAAGACTTGCAGGATGAAGAGCAGAACAAGGATGACGGGTCCCCATAAGCCGTATCCGCGAATGGATTCGATGACTGCATCCAGATTGCCGAACCAGTACAGCGACGCTCCGATCGGCTCGCGGTAGAACCAAAGCGCGATCAAAGCGATTAAAACAACGACGGCTAAGATGATTTTTCGAGCGAGCATAATGGTTGAATCTCGAGGATTGTTTGTTGAGTGTACGGGGAAAAGCAACTATGTGGAAGAAAGGCTAAAGAATTTCTTGGTTAAGCGTTGACGCGCATGAACGAATCCACCGTTTTGTAAAAGCCGTCATTCAACTCTTCAAACGTGAAGGGTCTGGGCGGTTGATGGAACGGAAAGGTGAGTCGCACGGTATTTAAGTTGCCAAAGTGGTTTTCAGCGATTCCAAGCGTGACGTCGAAGCGCAAGAGCGGATCGTAAATGGACATGGCGAAGTAACAGGGCGTTTCATATTTTGTCGATTTTGCCGCAAATTCCGTCGTTAAAATTTCATCAATCTGCGCCGCCAACACAGAGATCGTGCCGACGGTGATATTCAGCAGTTTGCTTTTTAGGGGAATAGTGTCCTCGAGTCTTCCCGCTTTTTGTAATACGGAAACAGCGAGCGAGACCGTGCGCGGATTATGCACAAATTTAACGAATCTCGATTGCAGCCGAGGACGTTCAAACTGGCGGGTAATGCGATGCAGTATGCGCAGCCGCTTTTGCGAATAGGGAAGCGCGCTCTTGCCGAGGCAGGGCGCGATCAGCACGAGGCGGTCAATGCGATGCGAGAGACGTTGAAAAGCGCGCATGGCGAGGATGCCGCCGAATGAAAACCCCATCAGGTTGAATCGTTCGAACCCGAGTTGATCGGCGAGCTGTTCCACCAGTTCAGCCACTTGCAAACTGGAGAAGCGCATTGAGAACGGCGCGGACTGTCCGTGCCCGGGCAGTTCGAAGAAATAGACTGTAAACCACTGCGCCATGAATTGCGCGAGGGTCAGCCAATCTTTCCATTCTGAAATCGTAGCAGGCACCATGATGAGCGGCGCGCCTTCGCCCGTCTCGAGGACGTGTAAGCGGGAGAGCGGTAGATCGACAAAATAGGTCTTATACGCCGGAGGCGTGCGGGGTGAAACGTTCATTGCGTCGCTATTATCTCATAAATTTATTTACAGGGAAATATTCGCAGCAAAGAAGACTGAGGCGCGCGGCTAGGGCATTATCAAGCGGAGCGGACCCAGCGGAGCGATCCATGCGCGTAATGCATCATATGGAACGACGACGGTTTGCGGACCTGCGGCGTAAGATGCAACTTGATATTCGTCGAAGGTGATGAGCAAACCGTCGCTGGCGATGTTCCAATTACGATAGTTCTCGGGGGTCGGTTCGGCGCCCGCGCTGAACGCGCCATCAAAGCCGATGTCGCGTTGGCTGAGTTCTGTAATGCAATAATCGGATAGAGCCTGAAGATATTCGCTGTTTGCGAGGAATAGATCGTCTAACGATAGTTGCATTCTGCGTTCCAAATCGTAGTTAAGCGTTTTGCTGTAATGATAAGGGTGAGCTGCGCCGTCGGAATATCCTAGAAAATCGAATTTGAGCGACCAGAGATTTCCATTTTGATACACGAGATCGTACGTTGCGTCAAAGAAACTGCCGCTCGCAATAGGCGGATCGGAGGCTTGCGAGAGGGAATTTTCGCGGAAGTTTGCGATCTCGACTTGGACGATCTGATCGGATAGCGCGTTGAAGCGGGCGACCGCTTCATTCTCACCGCCGCTGAGTTGCGGCGTTTGAGAGGTGATCGTATACGGCGGCGTCGAGCCTTCTTCTTTGAACGGAACCGCCCTCAATGTTGCGGGCGGACTTAAAGTGGGTTCGTCAGTAGGAACGGACGTTGAATCTGGCGCGACAGTTTGCGCAGCGAACGAACACGCGGCTACAAATACGAATATTGTCAGCCCTGTGATAAGGTTGCGAAGAGTTTGATTCTGCATACATCGACGAGCCTTTCTTAAAATAAATTTGATTTTAGGCGCAACGAAATGGAAAATAATTTTTTAACGGACGTTGGGGCGTTTCCATTCCGGCTGACATAGCAATTTCAAGATCTCCAACGTTTTTTGCTTACCGCCGCTTCCATTCTCGCCGCCAGGACCGACGCACGAGGGACAGCCGTCTTCGCAAGGACATTGATGCACCAATTCGTAGGCGCTTGCGACCAGGTTTTCATGCAATTCAAAAAGCTTCTGGCTGAAGCCGATGCCTGCCGGGACTTGATCGTACAGAACAATTGTTGGCTGACCGAACGTCGAATTTTCCGTCGGCTCAATGTGCGCGCCCAAGTCGCTCGAATCGCACATCAGGAACAGCGGCGCGAGATTGCCCAGCACATACGCCAAGCCCGCCAGCCCGCTCCTCATGCGCACGTTTTGTTCCACCTTGTGATGGCACGACGGGCAAAGCGTTGTGAGGTTTTCCAAACGGTTCGCTTCCGCTCGAGACGCGAATGCGCGAAATGGGACTTTGTGATGCACGTCGTGCTGGCGGCCTGATTCCACAACGCCGCACACCTGACAAGTGAACTGGTCGCGCCTGCGGACGCGTTCGCGAATCTTTAGCCACTCCGGTCCGTACTCGTTGGGGTCGTTCGTCCATGCGCCAGCCTCGCGCAATTGCGCGACCGTTTCCTCGGAGAGCGACAGCCAGTAACCGGTCGTCTGCAACTCGGAGGGAGGCAAGTCCAGCGGTTCTTCGCCGAGATTCTCGTGCGTGTACCAGCGGCGTTTGCGGAAGCCGGTCACTTGGGTTGTGATTTTTAGTTCGCCCCATGATTTCGTATTGCGTACTGCGGACTGCGTATTTTGTGTTTCGCTGATGGAAAGTAACTCAACTTCGGTTTGTTGCAGCGGCTCGGTGTAGTAATCGCTGACGAATGGTTTGAGGCGGGCAACGTGTTCTTCTAGATTCAATTCTTCGACGAAATACGATTGCGCTTCATGCAAGTAGATCGCGCCGGGGTGAGTCATCCACACCGCGCTTTCGCCGTCCACGATGCCGATGGTTTGCGGTCGAGAGCCTGCACTGAGCGAAGTCGAAGTGTCAATGATCGTTTGCAGTACAAAACTTTGCGGCGAGGCGGAACGCAGGGAGATGTTCGCGGCGGGATATGAGTCCGCCATCCAAAAAAAATTTTCGTTCGAGAGATGGGCTTCGCCATTGGAAAGTAGAAAGTGGAGATACTCATCAATAATTTCTCCAGACAAGGAACCGAAACCTTCGCCTTTTTGAAACGGCAGTTCGAACATGGCGCAGCGCAAATGCTCCAACAGGATCAACAAATGATCGGGGTTGACCAATGCCTGTTCAGGCGAACGCTCGAAAAAATATTCGGGATGATGCGCGAGGAACTGGTCAATGGGATTCGCCGACGCGACCATCACACTGACAGCGGATTCGAGTCCGCGACCCGCGCGCCCGGCTTGCTGTCTCGCCGAGGCGACAGCGCCCGGGTAGCCGACGAGGATCGCCGCGCCGAGTCCGCCGATGTCAATGCCGAGTTCGAGCGCGTTTGTGGCGATGACGGTTTTGATCGCGCCGTCGCGTAAACCCTTTTCGATTTCTCTTCGCTGAGCGGGCAGATAACCGCTGCGGTATCCTCGAATGGCGGCAGGAGAAGCAGGGATAGGGATACCTTCCTCTTCCTGCTTTTCTCTTTCTTTGTCCTGAAGATATGTCAAGATAATTTCAACGCTCCGCCTCGAGCGCGCAAACACAACGGTTTGAACGGCTTGTTTTAAAAGGTCCTGCGCCAACCGCACGCTTTCGAGCAGGGATGATTTCCGCAAGCCAAGCGATTTGTCAACGAGAGGCGGATTATAGATGATGAAGTGACGCGGTCCGCGCGCAGAACCGTCGTTGTCAATCAGAGTCGCCGGCTCTTCGATGAGTTTTTCAGCGAGTGCTCTGGGATTGCCGATCGTGGCGGATGCCAAAATGAATTTTGGCGTACTGCCGTAAAATTTTGCCGCACGCTTGAGACGGCGGATGACGTTCGCTACATGCGAGCCGAATACGCCGCGATAGGCGTGCGCTTCATCAATGACGACGTAGGCGAGGTTTGAGAGAAGTTCCGACCAGTTGGTGTGATGCGGAAGAATCCCCATATGGAGCATATCGGGATTGCTCAACACGATGCGCGCATTTTTGCGGATGGCTGGGCGAGCAGAGGCTGACGTGTCGCCGTCGTAGATGGCGGGCGCTAAATTCCATGGTGTGAGCGCTGCCTGAAAAGATTGGAGGGCGGAGAATTGATCTTGTGCGAGGGCTTTGGTTGGGAAGAGATATAACGCGCGCGCATTTTGACCCGCTATCAGTTTTGAGAAAATTGGCAAGTTATAAGCGAGCGTCTTTCCTGAGGCGGTGCCAGTGGAGAGGATAATGTTTTGATTTTGTTGAGTCGCCCTCCATGCTTCGAATTGATGAGAGTAGAGGGAGTGAATGCCGCTGGCGATAAGGGCTTGGCAGAGCGGAACAGGCATATCTATTGGGAAAGGAAATGTTTGCGCCGGGCGCGCGGAAAGCGTTTGCCATGCGACGATATTTGGGGCGGTCTCGGAAGAGGTTTTCCATAAATCCAACAGAGAAGCGAGAGACATGTTTATCGGCGTTCTAACAGATGGAGGGCGATCGCGCCAACGCCGAGCATGATCCAGAAAGTGATGCCGCGGTAAGCGAGGGTAATAACGACGGCTTGACTCAATGGCACATGCAGCGAAGAGAGCGCGAGCGGCATGACGCCTTCGACGATCCCGATGCCTGACGGTGTGGGCGATATGATCAAGAAAAGGTAAGAGATGGAAAATCCGCCGACGATTGTGCCGACCGAAAACGGCGCGTTGAACGCGAGGAAAGTCGCCGTCAGCACAAGCATTGAAAAAACTTTGGCGGTGAATGCGAAGAGCAGCGGGACGAGCAGGCTGTTCTTCTTTTGCGGAAGGGCTTTGAGATCTGTCGCGATCTCGCGCGCGAACGTATGCGCGCGCGCTTCGTCGAGATAATCGCGACGGAGGAAAGGCTTAACGATGCGGTTGACGAGGCGCGTCATCCATGCGAGCGCGCGCCCTAGCGCGTCCGCCGATCTGGAGCCGAGATAGAATAAGAAGCCGAGCGTCAGGGCAATTGCCAGCATTACTGCAGAGGCAAGCATTTCGCCCAAATCGAGGTCATTGCGGCGAAATAGAACGATTAACCCCAGCGCGAGGACGGAGAGAAAGGCGATGTAATCTATGAGGACGAATAGCATGCCGATGATCGTCACTTTGCCTGAAGGGTATCCTTTGCGATTCGCGTCGGAAATGAAGACGGCGATTCCGCTGATGCCGGCGCTGGGCGCGATGGCGTTGACGAAGTCGGAGGCGGAAGAGAGCAGGGTGGTTCGGTAGAGCGGGATGGGGATGTCGAACAGGCGATATAGCGATCGGTAGGTATACCCGACAGCGAAGAACCATCCGACCTGAAAGAGAATGCCCAATAGAAGAAATGCGATATTTCCGCTTCGCAGGGTTGTGACGACGTTTTCCAATTCGCCGAAACTTAAGTAGAAAAACGTTGCGCCTAGAAACAGAAGCAGAAAAACGACAAATTTTCGCATGTGCTCAGGAAGCTACACAAACGCCCGCGTTTTGGCTGGCTGGGTTTGTTTGGCTAATCTCGGCTTCTGCTTGAGCCGCCGACCATCATGATGTAGTAAAGAAGTTGGAAGACTGCGGTCAGCAACCCGGCAACGTACGTCAGCGCGGCGGCGTTCAGCACTTGATTAACGCCGCGTTGCTCCTCGTCAGATTGGATAATGCCCGCTTCCGCCACGAGTCGTTTGGCGCGGGCTGAGGCGTTAAATTCCACTGGCAGAGTGGCGAGCGCGAAAAGCGCGCCGCCTGCGAAGAAAAATACGCCGACCCATGCGAGCGAGGTGATCTTGAGAATCAACCCGGCGAGGATCATGATCCAGCCGAGATTGGAACCGATATTCACCAGCGGAACGATCGCCGAGCGGAAACGCATGGGAATGTAACCTTCCGCGTCTTGTAACGCATGACCGAGTTCGTGTGCGGCGACCGCGACCGCCGCCACCGACGGGCTGTTTGCCACGTTGGGCGAAAGATAGAGAGTTTTATCTTGCGGGTTGTAATTGTCGGTGAGGTTGCCGCCGATGCCGAGTACGCGGACGTTTCGCAAGTCGGCGCCGCCCGCTTCAGAGACATACGCCGAACGCGAGATAAGTTGTTGCGCAGCTTGCGCGCCGGTCAGTCCGCTGCTGGCGCGCACCTGACTCCATTTGCTATAAGCGTGTTTCACATACCATGAGGCGAGCCCCATCAAGAGCATGGACGGGAGCGCTACGCAGATTAAATAGGTCGGATCGAAAAACATTGTCTTCTCCTTGTTCGGTTACTTCCCAATCAGCCCTAACAACACTTCAATTGCCTTATCCAATTGCGGATCGCGGTTGTTGGCGGCGTCGGCTTCCGTGAATTCTACAACATAATCGGGTGTCAAACCGATGCCGTCAATGGTGCGCTCGTGCGGCGTGAGCCATTTGGCGACGGTTACGCGCGCGGCGCCGTTGTCGTCCGAGAGCGGCATCCATTGCTGTACGGAACCTTTGCCGTAGGATATTACACCGACGAGTTTAGCGCGTCCGTAATCTTGCAACGCGCCTGCCAAGACTTCGGATGCCGACGCGGAGCCTTCGTTGACCAACACGACGATGGGCAGGTTGGTCATGCGCCCCTCGCCCAAAGCGTAATGCGGGACGCGAGTCCCATCGCCGTATTGCTCGTACAGCACAATACCTTTCTCAATAAATTGAGACGCTGCCTCGATAGCGGTTTGCAAGTACCCGCCGCCGTCGTTGCGCAAGTCTATAATGACTCCTTTTGGATTTTGAGAGAGCGTTTGATCGATCGCCGCCATCAGTTCGCTGGTCGTTTTGTCGCCGAATTGGTTGATGTCTATATAAGCGATGTGATTCTCCAGCGTTTTACTGGTTACGCTGGGAACGACGATCTTCGCGCGCGTAAGAACGAATTCCAGCGGTTCTTCCTGCCCTTTACGCGCAATGCTCAATGTGACGGTGGACCCCGCTGGACCAAGCACTTTTTGGCGCGCTTGTTCAGGCGAGACGCCGGTCATATCTACGCCGTCAATTGCGACGATCTGGTCGCCGGGTTTCAACCCTGCCGCTTCGGCGGGCGAACCTTCGATCGGGCTGACGATCGTGAGGTAATCGCCGGAGGTATCCACATACGCGCCGATGCCTTCGTATTCCCCTTCGAGTTGCGTTGTTGCCTCTTCGTATACGACGGGATCCATGTAGTAGGTCTGTTTGTCGCCGATGGCGTCCATCATGCCGCGGATCGCGCCGCGCATCAACGCGACATCGTCGAGCGGTTGATCTACATATTGGTTATGAACGATATCCCAAGCCTCCCAGAATGGAACGAAGAGCGCGTGTTGATCTTTGGGCGTCGTCGCATTTGCCGAGGCGCGATTGCTGAGCGAGGGAAGATAAATACCGGCTAAAAGCCCCGCTGAAAACATGCCTGCGGATAGGATCAACCCTATGAACAGGCTAAGAAGAATTTTGGTCGTTTTGTTCATGAAAGAAATCTCCGTTGAAGCGATAGGTGTCGTGTACGATACTATGCGGTAATTAATGGCGGATGAATTGCGCGTATGAAGCGAATTGGAGTTGCAAATGCGTTTATTCCAATAAAATCGGCAGATGCGACCAATCGGTAAATACGCCGCTGGCGTCGGCGGTCGGCTCATTCACGCCGTATAAAATGCTCGCCATGCCTATCTCTAACGCGGCGCGCGTGGTGCGCGGCAGATCGTCAATCATCACGCATTTGCGCGGATCGGGTTCGTCGGCGAGGTCTTGCGCAATGGCGAAAGATTCAGGCATGGGTTTGCAGTATGGCGCGACCGCTTGAACGTCTATGATGGAGTCGAAGAGGTCGTCTAGTTGAAGAGCGGCGAGAACGCGGCGGGCGTGGTTGGCGTCCGCGTTGGTGAAGATCAGCTTACGCTGAGGAAGCGAAGCGATCGCGTCGCGTTGAATTGGGTTGGGAGCGAGGAAATCTTGCAAAGGCAGATCGTGCACAAAAGCGAGATAGTCTTCCACATTCACATTGTGGCGGGCTTGCAGTCCGCGTAGAGTCGTGCCGTACATTTTGAAATATTGTTCGCGCAGCGCGGGCGAGTCGCTCTCGGAAATGCCGAGCCGTTCGACCATATAGATATTGATGCGCTCTTTGATCGCTTGCCATAGCCCCGATGAGTTCGGGTAAAGCGTGTCGTCAAGATCGAAAAACAAGGTGGTAAATCGCATTGGGCGATTATACTCGTTGGAACTTCAACGGGTATAATCGCCCAATGTCTATCCGTGCGCTTTCCCCTGAAGTTGCGTCGCAGATTGCCGCCGGCGAAGTGATCGAACGCCCCGCGTCGGCGGTGAAGGAGTTGTTGGAAAATTCAGTGGACGCGGGCGCAAAAACGATTTCAATTTCTGTAGAAGAAGCGGGGAAAAAGTTGATTGAAATCGCAGACGATGGATTTGGGATTCCTTCCGCTGAACTGGAGTTAGCCGTTGCGCGTCACGCGACCTCCAAACTGGTTCGCTCCGACGATCTTTTTTCCATCGCGACGCTGGGATTCCGCGGCGAAGCGCTGGCGTCCATCGGCTCGATCTCGCGCATGATCATCGTTTCGCGCGTGGAAAGTGAAAGAGAAGGGACGCGCATTATTGTAGAAGGCGGGAGAAGTGAAAAGCCGGCAAAAGTCGGCGCCGTGGTTGGGACGATTGTGCGCGTGGAAAACCTGTTTTATAACGTTCCTGCGCGGCTGAAATTTCTTAAAACCGATATGACTGAACGCCGTGCAATTGATACGCTCGTTACGCGCTACGCGCTGGCGTATCCTGAAAAACGCTTCAAACTATCTCAAGAGAAAAACGTCGTTTTGCAAACGGCGGGCGACGGCGACCGCCGCGCCATCCTTGCCGCGCTCTACGGCGTGGATGCGGCGAGGCAGATGCTTGAGGTAATGGCGGAGGAAGACGGTTATAAACTAACGGGCTTTATCAGCCCAATCTCTCTCACGCGTTCTAATCGTAGAGATATTACTTTCTTCATTAATGGACGTTGGGTGCATGATTCGGCTTTGTCCGCCGCGTTGTTGCAGGCGTATCACACGTTGCTGATGGTGGGGCGTTATCCGCTCACGGCGTTGTTCCTTGAGATCGATCCGCACGACGTGGATGTGAACGTGCATCCCGCTAAAGCCGAAGTTCGGTTTAGGAATCAAGATAAAGCGTTTAGTTTCGTTCAGCGATCCGTGCGCAAGGCGTTGCTGGCGTATTCGCCCGTTCCGCGCGTCGCGCCGAGCCTGTGGGGAACTGTGCGAACTGCGCCGTCTGAATCGACTTCGGCGGGGTTGGATTGGGCGATTGGGCATAGCGAACCGGTGAGCAGCGATCAGCCGTCAGTAAGCAGCGCGCAGAACGCAGTGCGAAGTAATGGAGAGCAAACAACATTTGAACGTATTCCTTTATTGAGACTCATCGGTCAAATCGGCGCGGCGTATCTTGTGGCGGAGGGACCCGACGGACTGTATCTCATTGACCAACATGCCGCGCATGAGCGCGTCTTGTTTGAGAAGTTAATGGCGCAACATGAGATGAAGAAGATTCCGTCGCAATCTTTACTGACTCCCGCGGTTGTGACCCTGCCCCCTCAAAGCGCTCAATTGCTAATTTCTCAATTGCCTGCATTGAAAAACTTCGGCTTCGACGTGGAAGAGTTTGGACCGAACACGTTTCAGGTCCGCGCGATGCCGACGCTGTTCGCAGGAAGCGATTCGTCTGCGGCGTTGCGGGCGTTGGTGGAAGATTTTGAGGAAGACGAGTCGCCGTTGCAAGATGAGGTAGAGAAAAAGATCGCCGCGCGCGTATGCAAGCGGATGGCGGTGCGAGCGGGCATGTCGCTGTCCAATGAAGAACAGCGCGCGCTGCTCACCGATCTTGAAGCCTGCGAGTCGCCGCGCACTTGCCCGCACGGCAGACCGACGATGATCCATCTTTCGGTGGATTTGCTCGAACGTCAGTTTGGGCGGCGCGGCGCCCGCTGAGCGGAGGATCTATTCGGCAAGTTTTGCAGCGAGAGGCATTATCTGTTGGGAAATAGAGAAGGTTATAATAGGATAACTATGCGCGCTCTCTGGCTCGAAAACAACAAAATTGACCTGCGCGACATCCAGCAACCGCGTAAACAAAACGAAGCCTTGATTAAAATCCGCAAGGCGGGGATTTGCAGCACCGACCTCGAATTGGTGAAAGGATATTATCCATACACCGGCGTGCTTGGGCATGAGTTCGTGGGCGAGGTGGCGTCCCTCACTCCTAGCCCCTCTTCCGAAGGAAGCGGGGAGTCTTTGCGGGTGGGAGACCGCGTGGTGGGCGATATCAACGCGGTGTGCGGCGCGTGCGAGCAATGCCTGAACGGACGTCCAACTCATTGCGAGAATCGGACGGTGTTGGGAATTGTCAACCGCGACGGCGTGTTTGCTGAGTTTACTCAATTGCCAACTGCGAATCTGCACAAAGTCCCCGCTTCGGCGCCGGACGAGATGGCTGTCTTCACCGAGCCTCTCGCCGCCGCGTTGGAAATTCAAGAGCAAATTAACATCAAGCCAACAGATCGAGTCTTGCTCATCGGCGCGGGGCGGCTCGGTCAACTCATTGCGCAAACACTCGCGCTGACGGGCTGCGACTTGCGCGTGGTTGCGCGGCATAAACGTCAGCAGGAGTTATTATCCGCGCGCGGGATCCGTATTATTGCCGAGGAGGAGATTCAACGCTGGCGGTGGGATGTCGTCGTCGAAGCAACCGGGTCGTCGAATGGCTTCGCGTTGGCGAGACAAGCGATCCGTCCGCGCGGGACGCTGGTGTTAAAGTCCACATACAAGGGCGAGATGAACGTTGATTTTTCGTCCATTGTGGTAGATGAGGTCAACATCATCGGCTCGCGTTGCGGTCCGTTCGAGCCGGCGTTGCGGCTGATGGAAGCGAAGCAGGTGAATCCGACGGCTTTGATTGACGATGAATTTTCGTTGAGCGATGGGGTAAAAGCCTTTGAGCGTGCTGCGCAATCGGGCGTTCTCAAGGTGTTGCTAACTCCTTGACGATTTATTCGCGGGGTTGGTTTTTTTGCGCGCGCGGCAGGTACACGCTGAATGTTGTGCCTACTCCGACCTTGCTCTTCACCTCGATGCGCCCGTTGTGCCCCTGAACGATTTGTTTGCAGATCGAAAGCCCCAAGCCTGTGCCGGCGGCTTTATTCTCGTGTTCGCGCACGCGGTAGAATTTCTGAAATAAGCGGGGAATGGATTCGTCTGGGATTCCCAAACCGGTGTCTTGCACGCCGATTGAAAATTCCGTATCCGTATAATTGCCTACAATGATAACCGAACCGTTCGGACGGTTATATTTGATAGCGTTGCTGACAAGGTTGAGCAATACCTGTTTAATCTTGTCGCGGTCGGCTTCCATGAGCGGCATATCGTTCGGCGCGTCCACGCGGACTTGG
>BQMV01000002.1 GCA_022181005.1 Anaerolineaceae bacterium
TTGAAGCGGCGCGGTTTGAGGGGTGATCGGGAGTACCTTTGTGTCGCTCCCTTCATTGGGAGCGTGGATTGAAACCAAAATGAACCTTGCAATATTCCGTGTCATCGTCGCTCCCTTCATTGGGAGCGTGGATTGAAACCCATGCAGGAAAGACGGCTTGCGCTCCGAGTCGCTCCGTCGCTCCCTTCATTGGGAGCGTGGATTGAAACGTAGCATAAGAGGAGGATAGACATGGTTGAGTCGCTCCCTTCATTGGGAGCGTGGATTGAAACTTGTCCTCTTCCGTGGCTGTTACATCCGTGCCGAGTCGCTCCCTTCATTGGGAGCGTGGATTGAAACAACGCCGGCAAAATCCCCTCATACGCCTCGAACGTCGCTCCCTTCATTGGGAGCGTGGATTGAAACATTAAAACTACTCGAATACAACAACCCCTTGGGTCGCTCCCTTCATTGGGAGCGTGGATTGAAACGACTTTCGGCAAGTCGACACTATCCGTATTGTAGAGTCGCTCCCTTCATTGGGAGCGTGGATTGAAACGGCATCGGCGGTTAGCAGTTTCGCGCGCAAAATGGTCGCTCCCTTCATTGGGAGCGTGGATTGAAACAGCGGTATAGATTTCATCGAGCAGGGCTTGTTTGTCGCTCCCTTCATTGGGAGCGTGGATTGAAACAAGAGAATCGCCCCAAAAAGGCGACGTGATTGAGTCGCTCCCTTCATTGGGAGCGTGGATTGAAACAAATAATCGGCATTGACCCATCCCTGCCGATCTTGATGTCGCTCCCTTCATTGGGAGCGTGGATTGAAACACGTTCTGGATTCAATATCGGGATGGTCAAGGTAGTCGCTCCCTTCATTGGGAGCGTGGATTGAAACAAAGGCTACAAGTTGCAGAGATTAAACGCTATCAGGTCGCTCCCTTCATTGGGAGCGTGGATTGAAACCATCGCCCAATGAATTTGCGGTTGCCGCCATTTGGTCGCTCCCTTCATTGGGAGCGTGGATTGAAACGGCGCAATATCATCCTGATTTGGTGTTGCCATGTCGCTCCCTTCATTGGGAGCGTGGATTGAAACTTGCCGACGTGAACCAACTGCCACGTGCGGTTGCGTCGCTCCCTTCATTGGGAGCGTGGATTGAAACAGGCTCGATCTCCACAGACGGTGGCGTATCCCAGCGTCGCTCCCTTCATTGGGAGCGTGGATTGAAACCGTACAGGGCGGTGATCTCATCTTGGATTGCCTTGGGTCGCTCCCTTCATTGGGAGCGTGGATTGAAACAAACGGGCGTGTGAATGGATAACTGGCGGCGCATTGCAGTCGCTCCCTTCATTGGGAGCGTGGATTGAAACGAGGAGTTGGTCGGTGCGTGGAAAACCGCGCGGCGCGAACATGTCGCTCCCTTCATTGGGAGCGTGGATTGAAACACCAGAGACTTGTCGTTACGTGGCGTATTCGGTCGCTCCCTTCATTGGGAGCGTGGATTGAAACACAGGAAAGTTACAAAGGCATGGTCGAGATTTTGCGAGTCGCTCCCTTCATTGGGAGCGTGGATTGAAACCGAGTAAAGTAGCGAGCATCGAAGAACGAGATGTGGTCGCTCCCTTCATTGGGAGCGTGGATTGAAACACTATGGGCGGCTAAGGATGAAATGCTGTTTAAGTCGCTCCCTTCATTGGGAGCGTGGATTGAAACTACTACGGAAAGGTCAAACAAAATGGACGATGGATGTCGCTCCCTTCATTGGGAGCGTGGATTGAAACACGGCGGGAGCAAAGTCATAAAGCTGGAAAGCTGTCGCTCCCTTCATTGGGAGCGTGGATTGAAACCCAGCAAGGCGTCGGAAAATCTCAGACGGAATGGTCGCTCCCTTCATTGGGAGCGTGGATTGAAACAATACCCATCTGTGAAGTGTAGGTCATGGGAGTCGTCGCTCCCTTCATTGGGAGCGTGGATTGAAACCAGTGCGCCGGATAATCTGGACATCGTCTGAATGTCGCTCCCTTCATTGGGAGCGTGGATTGAAACCTTTATGGAGTGTCCTATCTTGACGCTCTTATGGTGTCGCTCCCTTCATTGGGAGCGTGGATTGAAACGGATTATCACTGTATACAGGCATGCAGATGTTAGTCGCTCCCTTCATTGGGAGCGTGGATTGAAACCCTAGCCAGCCAGCAAAATAGTTAATGGAGTATGTCGCTCCCTTCATTGGGAGCGTGGATTGAAACTAATGCACGCAAGACGTGCTGACCCAACGATCTAGTCGCTCCCTTCATTGGGAGCGTGGATTGAAACGCGCAGCTGGGCATACTACAGGCGGTGCAAGCGAGTCGCTCCCTTCATTGGGAGCGTGGATTGAAACGTTAGTCATATCCGCCACTACCAACACCCAGCGTCGCTCCCTTCATTGGGAGCGTGGATTGAAACTCGAAAAAACAGACCTGGCACATCGGGCGCGAGAGTCGCTCCCTTCATTGGGAGCGTGGATTGAAACCTACACCCTGTTTATACCCCATGCGCCCTCGTTTGTCGCTCCCTTCATTGGGAGCGTGGATTGAAACGTAACCGTCGGCGCGAATCAACTGGCGTCGAAGTCGCTCCCTTCATTGGGAGCGTGGATTGAAACGGCTCATTCCGTTTGAGATTTGCAGACGCCTTGCTGGTCGCTCCCTTCATTGGGAGCGTGGATTGAAACGATCATTGAGCGCCAAATTACGCAGGGTGGCAAGAGTCGCTCCCTTCATTGGGAGCGTGGATTGAAACATCCGTGTTCTTTGGCGATCTCTTCGGGAGTGTCGCTCCCTTCATTGGGAGCGTGGATTGAAACGTCCTTAGCCATTGGCTTGGTTTTGGGCGGCGCGGTCGCTCCCTTCATTGGGAGCGTGGATTGAAACAAAAGGGATGCAAGGAATCCTTTGCGATACTCTTCGGTCGCTCCCTTCATTGGGAGCGTGGATTGAAACGGGTTGCCGACATAATCCCCGCGCCGTACCTGTGTCGCTCCCTTCATTGGGAGCGTGGATTGAAACACAATATTCAAGGCGTGGATTATGCCCGCCTTGTCGCTCCCTTCATTGGGAGCGTGGATTGAAACCCAGCGGTAGAGCATCGGATAACATGCGCTCGATGTCGCTCCCTTCATTGGGAGCGTGGATTGAAACCCCGCTCTGGCAAAAAGCGGCGGCGGCGGTCAAAAGTCGCTCCCTTCATTGGGAGCGTGGATTGAAACGGGTCCAAGCGTGATCGCCACGCTTGCGCCTTCCGTCGCTCCCTTCATTGGGAGCGTGGATTGAAACTCTACACACTGGACTCTGTTACAACAAGTCAAGTCGCTCCCTTCATTGGGAGCGTGGATTGAAACCTGTAATCCCTGCTCGATCCGCTGTATCTCGACTCCGTCGCTCCCTTCATTGGGAGCGTGGATTGAAACCCTGAAAGAAGAAGAGGATTCCACGCGGCGCATGGTCGCTCCCTTCATTGGGAGCGTGGATTGAAACACGCATGAACACACAGACAGACACAGACACAGGTCGCTCCCTTCATTGGGAGCGTGGATTGAAACTGCCAGAAAGGTCTACTACCATGTTTGATGTTTGTCGCTCCCTTCATTGGGAGCGTGGATTGAAACGACCTGTCAATGGACATTCTCGCGGCTGACGGCGGTCGCTCCCTTCATTGGGAGCGTGGATTGAAACATCCCTGAACCATGACCACGCATCGAAGCGTCTGTCGCTCCCTTCATTGGGAGCGTGGATTGAAACGCCGTTGTACCACGCAATACCAACTCGCGGATTTGTCGCTCCCTTCATTGGGAGCGTGGATTGAAACACCCGCGCCATCTTTGTATCACGATAGCCATTTGCGTCGCTCCCTTCATTGGGAGCGTGGATTGAAACGCTTGTTGCATTGCGCGATATAGGCATGGACGGCGTCGCTCCCTTCATTGGGAGCGTGGATTGAAACCAGAAGCGGCTCAAAACGGCGTGTGTTGTGTCAGGTCGCTCCCTTCATTGGGAGCGTGGATTGAAACCTCCTATCTGTGGTCATGCGCGACGGCGACCTTCGTCGCTCCCTTCATTGGGAGCGTGGATTGAAACGATGCTGTGGACGCAAATCAAGACCATCGCACAGGTCGCTCCCTTCATTGGGAGCGTGGATTGAAACCTGTTCCGTATGGCTTGCCCGCCTCCGCCAATGTCGCTCCCTTCATTGGGAGCGTGGATTGAAACGATGCTGTGGACGCAAATCAAGACCATCGCACAGGTCGCTCCCTTCATTGGGAGCGTGGATTGAAAGCGCCTCGACTCTTGTGCCCCGAGCGGTAAAAAACAGATAATAAAAGACAGGCTTTGTTACTTAAGCCCGCCTTTTATTATCTGTTCCCATATTTATGTTGATATAAATTTCAAACAGACTATTCCAATAACCAAGCAAGGATTGTGCCATCATAAGAGCCGCTGAACAGGATGGTTCCATCTGGGGAAAATTCCAGGGCATATATCAACATGGAGTGCCCGGAAAGAGCGTATTCTTCCTGCCATGAAGATGTATTAAATATGGTTATCGTGAAATCCCATAATCCACCTCGAGCCAGATAACGTCCGTCCGGTGAGAAACGAATGGCATGAGCGCCAGCAGGGAGAGTCTTTATAATCGTTTGCTTATCTATATCCCACACAATGGTTTCTCCATCTGAAAACCAACTGCTTGAAGAGGAAACCAAATATCTTCCATCCGGTGAAAATTCCACATCCTTCACCCGATCTGTATAATCTGTAATCTGGTTTATGACTTTTCCACTCTGAACCTCTATGATAGAAACAAAATTTTCCCCATTCCAGCGGTTATGAGCAACTGCCAAATACATATCGTCCGGTGAAAACGTAAGATCGGTTATACTACCTCGCACAAAGAATCTGGATTTCCTAGTGTATTGATTATCCCTTATTATCACCTCTCCGGTATCGGTGCCTATTGCTAGAATATCCGCATTATGCGAAACAGCCACTGCGCTATTTGCGCGACATACCTTGCCATTCCCCTAGTAGCCAGCCTTGATCAGCGAATAATCACTGGCATTTATCACAAAGAAACTTTCATTGCAGGTTACGCTGATGAAACGTTTGCCATCCGGGAAAAACTGCACATCCTCGACCCTGCTATGCCCTCTCTGATCGATAAGTGCGGGCAAATTGGTTTCCAGATCCCATACATACAATCTGCCATCATCTGCACCGCTGACTAGTAGCGTTCCATCCGGAGAGGCTGAAAGACTCGAAACATAACCGCTATGTCCGGGATAAGCGGTTTCAGAGATTTTTTCCCCGGTTTCAGTATTCCAGACAATGATGGAGTGGTTTGCAGTTGTAATAAGCAGACGATTCTGTGATGGAGAGATTGCAATACTTGCCACAGATTCTCCATTCCCCTCAAACTTATGAGCCGTGAGAAGTGAATTCGCATTCAATTCCAGAACGCTGCCGTCTTTGTACCCAACATATAGCCATTTCCCATCTGGGGAGGAGACAAGGGTAGTCGCGGTCAACTTCTGAGGATGTTTGTATTCAGCGACACGTAAATCTTTTTCAATATCCCATATCCTGATTCCTACATTTTGAGAACCGGCAACAGCAACTTGAACGCCATCAGTCAGGAATACCCCTCCAAAACTTCCTGTTCTATCATTTGCAAGCGCATCCCCTGTTTTTATGTCCCACACCATTGCAGCGTTTCCACGCCCAATCGCCATGATGCGATTCCCGTCAGGAGAAAAACCTATGGAGTAAATGAAATCAGGATATCCTGTCAAAGTTTTGACCAACTTCAATGATTGCGTATCCCAAATGAGAATATCCCCGCCCCATGTGCCTGCTGCAATCCATTTTCCATCTGGAGAAAAGCGCACATGGCCAACGTTATCCTCTACAGCAAGCGTGACAATATTTTCCCCGGTGACTGCATCCCAAATCTGCACGCCATTTTCCTTCCAAGAAGTTCCTGTCGCTAACTTTGTGCCGTCTGGTGAATAGGCTACGCTCTGCACCCACTGTCCACTAGAAATTACATGCTGGATTGTATGCGTTTCGAAATCATATGATGCGACGCCAACAGAGGAGGCAATGGCGTAACTGTTCCCATCCGGGCTGATTGCCACCTCATTCAGAATCCCACTCCCAAAACGAGCATAAGCCTCAAGTGGAACATGCATGCCCGCTTTTGTAGGTGTTGGCAGCGGTAAAGGGGTAGGCGACTTTGTGGAAGTGGGAGTCCCTGTCGGCGAGATAACCTGAGCAGGAACGGGTGTCGGGGTGTTCAAGAAACTATCGGCTTGGATTAATTTCGTTGGAGTGTCAATTGTAGGAACGCCGGGGGTGCACGCCGCCAGCCATAGTAAGATTAGTGTCAGCCTGCCAGGCTTTCTTATGACTACCGAGTTTTTCATGAGTTTTTTCTGTCCTGTAGAAAACTTTCTTCCTTCTACTCATCGATTGAGTGAAGAAAACTTAGATCCCTTTCATCTCCCCCCAATTTGCTCCATACCTCGCCTCAGTCGAGAGAGGGATGTCCAACGGATACGCATCCGCCATCGTTTCTTTCACGACCTTCGCGGTTTTTTCCAATTCCTCTTTCGGACATTCCAACACGAGTTCATCGTGCACTTGCAACAGCATCTTCCCGCTCAACTTTGCTTTTTTCAGCGCGGGCGGGATTTTCAACATGGCGATCTTCATGATGTCTGCCGCCGTTCCCTGAATCGGCGCGTTGATGGCTTCGCGTTCTTCGCGCGCTTTCAACTGCGGGTTGGTCCTGCCTTGCAACGCGGGGAAATATCGCCGCCGCCCGAGAAGTGTTTCGACGTATCCCTGTTGCGCGGCTTGCTTGCGGATGCCGTCCAGATATTTTTTCACGCCGGGGAATTTTGTGAAATAGGCTTTGACGAAATTCTCCGCTTCCGCCAGCGTGAGGTCGGTGCCGCGCATCAACCCAAACGCAGACATGCCGTAGATCAGACCGAAGTTGATCGCTTTCGCGTGACGGCGCATGTCTTTGGTCACCGCGTCGAGCGCGACGTTGTAAATTGCCGCGGCTGTGGTGGCATGGATGTCCTCGTCGGCGCGGAAGGCGGCGAGCATCCCTTCATCCTGTGCCATGTGCGCCACGATGCGCAACTCGATCTGCGAATAATCCACCGAGATCAACCAGCTTCCTTTGTCGGCGACGAATCCATTGCGAATGCGCCGACCTTCTTCTGTACGGATTGGTATCTGTTGGAGATTTGGATTGTTCGACGAAATTCTTCCCGTTACCGCGCCAATTTGACTATAAGATGTGTGTACACGTCCTGTTTTTGAATTAACGGATGGGGGAAGTGCATCTACATAAGTGAACTTAAGTTTCGAGAGTTCACGGTAATTCAGCATCATTTCAATTACTGGATGTTGATCTCTCATCTCATCAAGCACACCTGCAGCTGTAGAATAAAACCCTGTGGCTGTTTTATGTCCAACTGGCTTAAGGTGTAAATGGTTGAATAAGATTTCTGAGACTTGTTGAGGAGAATTGAGGTTGAAAGTTTTTCCAGCAGAATCGTGGACTTGTCTTTCAATTTTCGCTAATCGCTTTCCCAACTCTTTCGACAGATCAGCAAAAAGTGGCAAATCTATAGTAACTCCTGTCATTTCCATATCTGCGAGAACAGGCGTGAGCGGCATGTCAATTTCTTCGAGAAGTTTTTCGCCGTTCACGCGCTTCAATTCTTTTTCTTCGAGCGGCATCAATCGCAACGTGGTTTCGGCGTCTGCCACCGCGTACGGCGCAACGGACTCGATCGCCACATCCGCCATGCTGATCTGCTTCTTGCCTTTGCCGATCAATGCTTCGATGTGAGTCATCTCTTCGCCGAGTTTGACGAACGCGAGATTCTTCAAGCCGAGACTGCGCGACGACGGGTCAACGATGAATTCAGCCAGCATCGTGTCGAACGTCAGCGGCGAGACGGTGAGTCCATGTTGGGCAAGGACGATGTAATCGTACTTCGCGTTGTGCGCAACCTTGCCAATCTTTGGATTCGTCATCGGCGCTTCGAGCGCGGCGACAACTTTCTTCAGCGGAAGATTTGTCCCTGCGCTGTGACTGATGGGAATGTAATATCCTTCGCTTTCATTGATCGCCAGCGAAATGCCGACAATGTCCGCGCGCATCTCTTCGGTTGAAGTTGTTTCTGTATCGAACGAAATGACCTTTGCCTTGTTCAACGCTTTGACGAGTTCATCCAGTTTCTTTTCAGTATCAACGATATGGACGGTGACGTTTGATTCCACTTTGGGAGAGACGACCACCTGAGGCTCATTCGCAAACATGGACATCTGTCCGCCTGTTGCCGCGCTGAGCGAAGTTGAAGCGGCGGATGATGTTGATTGCCCCGTCAATTTTTCGAGCGTCTTCAACAGTGTGCGGAATTCCATCTCGGTAAAAAACGCTTGAATCGCAGGGACGTTCAAGTCGCGCGCCTTCGCGTGCTCGAGATCGAGTTTGATGTTCAAATCCGTTTTGATCTGCGCAAGCGTGTAACTGAGATAGGCGTTCTCTTTGTTCGCTTCGAGTTTGGTCTTCCAGCGCGTTTCGATTTTGTCAATGTTTTTGTAGATGCCGTCGAGCGTCGTGTATTTTTCGAGCAAGGCAATGGCGGTCTTTTCGCCGACGCCCGCCACGCCGGGGATGTTATCGGACTTGTCGCCGACGAGCGCTTTGTAATCCACTACTTGGCTGGGCGGCACGCCGAGTTTTTGAGCAACATCTTCATCTTTGATGAATGTTTTATCATCGCCCGCGAGATAGACCGATGTTCTCTTGTTGACGAGTTGCAAAAGGTCGCGGTCGCCGGTGACGATCTTTACGCCAAGCCCCTGCTCGGCGGCGATGCGAGCAACGGAGCCAAGCACATCGTCCGCTTCGTAGCCTTCGAGTTCGAGGCGCGGAATGTTGAACGCGTCCACCATCTCGCGGATGCGCTTGATCTGCGGACGTAAATCATCGGGCATTTTGTCGCGCGTCCCTTTGTATTCGGGGAAAATTTCATCGCGAAAGGTTTTGCCCACGTCGAATGCGACGGCGAGATATTCGGGTTGTTCCTGTTCGATGATGCGGAGTAACTCGCGCGCGAATCCGTAGATCCCTGCGGTGGGTTCGCCCTTCGACGTTTGCCAGCGTTGACTCCCGCCGACAGCCGTCAAGGCGAAGTACATTCGATAAGCAAGCGCGTGTCCGTCAATGAGGTAGAGGGTGGGGGGCATGTTATTTTGATAAGTGGAAATTGGTGATTTGTAAATGAGGATTGGAGAATTAGAGAATTGGAGATTAGAGACTGGAGACTTGGTTCTGTTTGGTTCGATTTCGTTTCATGGTTTTTTAAATTGGTTTATTCGCGTCATTTGTCAATTCGCGGCATTCGCGTTGAGAAGCTCTCAACTTTGCGCAACCCGTTGTGATGGGGAACAATCCCGAAGGGATGGAAGGATTCTAGAACCAAGATAAACGACACCCAAATCCCGAAGGGATGATATAGCTTGTGTTGCATCCGTAAAAAACAAAACGCAGAGCGATTATACTCTGCGCTCGGTATTTTTAGAACACAATTTCCAATAATCTTGTGGTTAGATTCGTGGAGATCAGCGAATCCTCGGCGGGTCCGAATGCCCCTGACGCGCGCGCGTCTCTTTGATGTAATTCTTCACCAACTGCGGCGGATGCGGCTGAGCGCCGCCCATGATGAGATAGCCCGGCGCCCAAAAATCGCCGGAAGGATTTTCCTTTTTCAAACGCGGAAATTCGGCAAATATCTTTTCAGAAGTTTGCTGGCGCATGATGCGCATAAGATAACCTGGCGACGTTGAGGGCGGAACGTTTGCCACCCATTGCGCATATTCCGGGCGCACAGCGAGATATTCCAGTCGCCAGCCGAATGCGATGCAAATCTGTGGGAGCCATTCCGATAGCCGGTCTGAAACATCGCCGGTGAGATAATGCGAACTGAAGCGCGGCACGAGCAGGCATGCGTACGTCAAATTATATAAGCCGGGCGAGATCGGCTCCAGCATGACGCGATTTGCCACCTCGGTGATCGAGTGGGGGCGAGTTTCATCCAATTCGCCGGGCGCGGGTCTGCGAATCGGCGTTTCGGGGCGTGGATGCGATTTCGACGGCATGGTCGCGTCAAAATCTTGAATGGCTCGCTCTGCGGTTTCTTCGAGGTCGTCGCGCTTCGATGAAAGTAATTCGCCCATATGGATGGCGGGCGAGCTTTCGCGGCTGATAGGGTGCATGGGCGAGCGCGCTTCGATGTCGTTTGTTAGGAGAGGCGAGGCGTTTAAATCGGGAATAGGCGGCGGAACGTCCAAGAGAATATCCGCAATAGAGGGAATCTCTTCGTCGGCGTCGTCGGTTATTATGGAAGTGGGCGATTCGTACGCTTTGCGATCGAACTGCGAGGAAATTGGGTTTGATGGCGGCGCGTCTTCTGTCTCGGAAAAGGACAGCGAGTCGGCTAATTTGCCAGCTTGCGAGCGGATGGCGCTGAAGGGGGTTTCTGCGTCGAAGACCATCGCCAAGACGAAGTTGTCGGCGAGGCGGGTAGCGTAGAGCATGTGCTCGGCTTTGGTCGTTTCGAGCCGAATGAAGCGGAGTAGGTCGCTTTCTTTTTGTCCATCCCAATGGCGCGTAACTGTAATTGCGATCTCATTGGCGGCGTTTTGTTCCAGTCCGCCGGCGTACGCCCAGAGTTTGTCGTTGCGGGTAATAAGCGCGGCTTGCGCGGCTGATTCAAGCGTCAGGCGGGTGAGGCGTTGCGCCGCTTTGGTCGCGTCTTGCAACCAGGCCGGCGCGCTTTCGCCGGCTTGTATAGAAGGCATTGGTTGAGAGGCGGATGCGGCGCTTTGGTTGATCATTTACGATAAATTTGAACAAATGTTACAGTTTATGTAGAAGCGTTCGCGGGCGGAACGTTTCAAACAATAGAACAGTGTTGACATGAAATTGACTTAGGCGTTATGAGTTTCTGACATAGCCGGTAAAAGTGTATCATGTTAGAGGCGGTGCGGCAAGTAGGGGCTAGCTTTCTTGCGGTTCGCCAAAAGCGACGACAATGATATGCTGGTTTAACAGTTGCGGCGTGTAACCGTTGGGTTTTGAGGCGATCTGCCCGAGCGAATAGCCGCCGGCAATTGGCACGTCGGGACCGAGAATTTCGCGCATGGCGGCGATTTCGGCGCCGGGATGCGCCTTGAGCAACATTTCCCATGCGAGATCAACAAAAGCGAGAACAAAAACCGGCTTTGCGCCATCGAGGGCTTTTAACGCTTGTTGCACGGCGGATTGCGCCGCGGCTTCGCAAGAAGCGCGGCTGCCGACGAGCAGGAAAGCGTCTACGCCGTCGCGCACAGGCACGTTTAAGCGGAAGCTGCCGTCCGCTTCGACGCGGATGGGCGAACGAATTGCCAACTGGTCGCCCTGTTCCACTCCAAGCGGATAGAGTCGCGCGAGATGATTGAGCGGCGGGAATGCCCATTCGCGCGCGGGATAGCCAAACAACTGCGCATAGGCTTCGGAGGCGGGTCTACCGTCTAACGTGCGAATCCAGAATCCGCGCGAACGTGTGACGCGGAACTGACTTCCGACTGAATTCCAGCCATGTGCCGCGCCGATACCGGTGCGGAAGTTGCCGCGCAGAAAGGCTGCGGTGAGCGCGCCCGACCCGGTTTGCGGACCTGCTAACTGGTAAGAATAGCCCGTGTGTAAATCTCCGCAAGAAAGCGCGCCGATGAGCGGCATATTGAAACCTGCAAGCGTGTTGCATAACTGGTCTGCATCGCCGGTGAATCCGTCTGCGAAGAAAAGTAAGGCGCGATTCTCATCGCGCTCAGCGGCGATTTGCAGAAGTTTCGCGCCTGTCGCGCGCCCGCTTTGAGCGAAGCCGGGCATCCAATGCGTCTCCGCTTGAATATCTCCGGCGAACAAAACGACAATGACGGAATTCGGGTGCGCGCCCTCGGAGGTTAATCCGCTGGGGCTGCTGATGCCGATAAACGGGGTTTCGCCTAGTAATCCCGAAACGCCATTGACGATCTCTCGCGCTTGATAATGATGGGAAGCGATAATAATTCCGAAATTGGGTGTGACGGGTCCTAGCCGGTTTAGGGCTTGGTGAGTGGCTTGCAGTCCGGCTTCGCGTCCATTCAGCGCGTGCGCTTGTCCATATGCGGCATGAAGAGTCATGGTTGCGAAACTCCTTCTGCGATGGGAATCGTAAAGTGGAACGTCGTTCCTTTTCTAAATTCGCTTTCGAACCAGATTTGTCCGCCTTGCATTTCGATCAGGCTTTTGGTGATATTTAGCCCCAAGCCTGTGCCGGGCGATTCGCGCGCTTTCATATCGTCGGAACGGAAGAACTTTGTGAAGATCTTGATTTGATCTTCTGCGCTGATGCCGATGCCGTTATCGCGCACCCAAATGTGCGCTACTTCTTTCGTGCCTTCGGGGTCCCATTGATTCTCCGCTCTTGCCGCGCCGATATAAATTGTTCCGCCCTCCGACGTGTATTTGTTCGCGTTGCTTACCAGATTGGTGAGCGCCTGCACAACGCGCAGGCGATCCGCCCAGACTTTGGGCAGTTCTTGCGGCAGGTCGAGTTCGATCTCTTGATGTTTTTCTTCCACCTGTCGTTTTGTCGAGCGGATAACCTCGTCTGCGACTTCGGACAGATCTACTACATTGAAATCTAAACGCAGTCGCCCGGCTTCGATCTTTGCTTGATCGTTGAGATCGGATACAAGGGCGGACATGCGTTCGACGTTTGCGCGGATCGTGCCGAGGAAGTTTGCTTGCATTTCATTAATCTGTCCGACGGCGCCGGAGGCGAGCAACTCGGAATAGCCTTTGATGGACGTCATGGGGTTTTTTAATTCGTGCGCTACGAGCGAAACGAATTCGCTCTTGGCGCTGTTGGCTTTCTGCACTTCATCGTATAGTTGCGCGTTGTAAATGGCGATGGCAGCGTTGTCGCTGAGGCGGTTGAGGAAGCCCAGGTTGCCTTGCGAGTCGCTCATCGATTCGAGCAGGATTAAGCCGATGGCGTTCGCTTCGCGGCGGATGGGGACGATGAACTGCATGTGCGCGCCCGGCAAGATACTTTCTTTTTCGTCGTCCAGCAGTGAGACCTGATTGGGCTGTCCGCTCTCGATCGCAGATTTGATTGCAGGGAACGCCAGTGCATCGTTGACTTTAGCGGCGTTGGCGAGTAAGTCTTCATAACCTTCTTGCGCCATAATGTGCAGATCGCTTTTCTCGAACATGCCGATCAGCCCGGCTTCCGCGCCCGATTCGCGCAACGCCCATTCGAGTGTAATGCGCATGGCGCGATCTACGTCGAGGCTGGCGTTGAGTTCGCGCACGATTCGCCCCATCGCTGAAAGCTCTTCCACGCGGTCGGATAGTTCCTGATCGGTGAGAGCGATCAAACGCGCGTTTTCAATGGCGACCGCGGCTTGACCGGCGAAGGCTGTTAGGAGGTTTTGGTCGTCTGCAGCGAACGGCAGTTCGTCTTTTCGATTGATCACTTCAATAACGCCCAATACGCGATCTTTGATGAGCATGGGAGCGGCGAGCAGGGAGCGCGAGATAAAGCCGGTCTGCTTGTCGGTAGAGTCGAAGCGCATGACGGAGTGTTGCGCATCATTCTCGATGATCGGCGCGCGGGTTTGCACGGCGCGACCGACGATCCCGCGACCAATGGGAATGCGTTGCCCAAGCAGGTTGCCGGCGACAGGTCCAATTGTGACGCGGAATTCCAGTTCGCCGGTTTGGTCGTCCATGAGGAATAACGTTCCCGCTTCGCAGTTTAAGATGTTGACGGCGTTTTCCAAGATGTATTGAAGCAGGGGTTCTTGCTCAAACGTGGAGGTTAGTTGCCGCGTAACTTCGTTTAAGGCGGCGAGTTGAGAGGCGCGCTGTTGCGTTTCTTCCAACAGACGCGCTTTAACGATGGCTCCGACGGTCTGATCGGCAATGGCTTGCAGTAGGTCGAGTTGAACGCGAGTATAAGCGACCGAGGCGTTGTGACTGCCAACGCTTAATGCGCCGATGGTCTCTGCGCCGGTGTTGAGCGGCACGCCCATCCATGCGTATATGCCCGGCGATGCAGGCGTGGCGTTGTGCGTTTGGCATTCGCGGAGATAATCTTGCGTTAAGAGGGTTCGCCCGGTGCGAATAATTTCTTGCCCAAGCCCAAAGCGGGCGGGGAGCGGTTTATTTTCCCGACTGGCGATGCGTTCGCGATCGTCTACGCAGAAACCGAAGTAGAAGTAGTTCGCGGTTTTGTTGTAAAGCGTGATGTGGAAGTGCGTGGACGGGATGATCTGCGAAGCTTGCGCGAAGATCAATTCCAACACGTCGTCGAACGTGAGAGTGATGTTCACGCCTTGCGAAACGCGCGTCAGCGCGTTCATCTCTTGTACGCGGCGTTCAAGGTTCAGCACGGTTTGCACGCGAGAGATAGCGATGGACGATTGATTGGCGAGTTGTTCGAGGAATTCAAGGTCGTGCGACGTATAGGCTTCGCCCGATCGTTGTGCGCTGAGCGCTATCCAACCGATAGGTTTTTCTTCGCCGGGCAGCGCGACGAAGAGGCGAGCTGCGAGCAGCGAGAGGCGCGCCTCTTCGGTTTGGACAATAGCGGGCAGGTTGATGGCGTCTAGGTAGAGGGGAATCTTTTCCTGTTGAAAATAGCGGACGATAGGGCTGTTCGATGCGAAGTAAATATCGCTGCTGGGTCGGCCGTCGGAGTCGGGTAAAGCCTCGTATTGGTCGCTTATTGCGTCGTACGCGTAGATATGAACCTGTTCGGGCGCGAGGTCATTGAAGATCTGCCGCCTTAATGCGCCGCTAACAGCGCCCATGCTCAGAGCGTTGGTGAGATCGTGGCTGAAGATTTTTAACTGCTCTTCGTGGGCGCGCGAGGCGCGGAAGAAGGAGCGATCTACAAGGGTTTGCAAGCGCTTGCGCAGAGGGTCGAGAAGTATTGCAATGAAGAAGATAAGCGCGCCAAGGAGGAAGGGACTCTTTGAGGCGCTGGCGCTTGCGGAGATTAACCCCAGCCCGCTGACGAGCAAGCCGTAGACCATGACGACGAACGCGATCAGAAGAGAGTAGACGATTCCCTGCCGCAGCCAGTAGTCTGTGCGGATGAGACGATAACGTAAAATGACGATGCCGTTGACGAGAGGAAAGGCGATTAGAAATAGCAATATGTAGGGGTTGAACGCCGCGATTTGAAGCGGGCTGAGAAGAAACCAAACGACTATCGGCGCAAAGGCAAGTAAGGAACCCATTAGAATTGTGCGCGCTTGATTTCTGACGATTGGAGAAGGCGAGCGGAACGCGCGATAGCCAAGGATGCCTAAGTAGAAAATTGCGGATAAGCCGACAGCGACGTAGATCCATTGCCAGGCATAGATATAATCTGTGGGGCGCTTGAAGTTGAATAACGTTCTAAAGGCGTTTAAGGTTAGGGCGAGTGTGAAGAGGTATCCAACATAACGTAGATGAGGGCGGCGGATTGCGATGCGCGCTTCCTGTGGAAATACAAGCGTTAGATGGATCAGCGCGCCGACGATCACCGTTAGAGCGAAAGTCCATGCGTAGGTGAACTGATGAGTTGTGTATAGGTTGAACAGCGCCCCTGTCGCGATTCCGAATGAAGTGGAGAGCAGGGTGAAGGCGCGCCCGGCGGGCTCGGTGCGGCGGAATCCGAAGATCCACAGACTGACCAGCAGAAATGCAGCGCTGATAAGGAACGGTATGACGAAGAATGCAAGGCGATCTTCGGCGGGAAAAGGAATCAGCGTAACTTCGGTCGTTGCCAAACTTTGATCGCGCTTGTTGATTTGAAGCGTGATTGTTTCTCCCGCGTGCAACGGCGCGAGAGCCTGTTTGAGATCGGCTGCGCTGGCAACCGGCGTTCCATTAACCGCTAGAAGCTGATCGCCCGGTTTGAAGCCTTGGCGATACAATTCCCAAGGTTCGCCGGTGGCGGAGTTGGCGTCGCTTAGCGCCATGGTATGCTCGAAGAAACCGCCGGGGAATGGTTGCCTTAACCACTGCAACCCTAAATAGATCGAGATCCCGAAGATTGCTATCGCGAGCGCTTGATAAAGCAAGATCGTCAATTCTAAGATTCGGCTGAAGATCGCGCTGACCTGTAGGCGTTGGTTCATAGGCGTAGATGGAATTTTACTCTACCTCTCTTATGAATCTATGGTACTTTCATAACAAAGAAGAAAGGCGCCATGCGCGGCGCCCTTCTCTATAAACAATCGATTACACGTCTAGGTTTCGCACGGCTCTAGCGTGAGTTTGGATGAACTTGCGGCGGGGGTCTACCGCATCGCCCATCAACATATCAAACGTGCGGTCCGAGTTCGCCGCGTCTTCGATCGTGACGAGGAGCAAGGTGCGATGTTCGGGATTCATCGTGGTGTCCCAAAGTTGCGATGGATTCATCTCGCCGAGACCTTTATAGCGCTGCAAACTTGCCTTCTCGCCGAGTTCCTTTAAGATTTTGTCTTTTTCCTTATCGCTATACGCGTACTTAACCTGATTCTTGAACGCGATACGGTAGAGCGGAGGTTGGGCGATGTATAAATGCCCATCTTCAATCAACTGCGGCATATAACGGAAGAAGAATGTCAGCAGTAAAGTGCGGATGTGGCTGCCGTCTACGTCGGCGTCGGTCATGATGATCACGCGTCCGTAGCGCAAACCTTCGATGTCGAAATTATCGCCGATGCCGGTGCCGAGCGCGGAGATCAGCGCTTTGATCTCGTTGCTCGAGAGGATTTTATCCAGACGCGCTCGCTCGGTATTCATGATCTTTCCGCGCAGCGGTAAGATCGCTTGAAAGTGCCGGTCGCGCCCTTGCTTTGCGGACCCGCCCGCCGAATCGCCTTCCACAATATATAACTCGGTTTTGGATGAATCGCGCGCAGAACAATCCGCCAGTTTGCCGGGCAGGGTGAGTGATTCTAATGCCGATTTGCGGATGACGAGATCGCGCGCTTTGCGCGCCGCGTCGCGCGCCCGCGCCGAGGTTAGGCATTTGGCGATGATCGCTTTTGCCGCCTGTGGATTCTCTTCAAGGAACGTGCCGAAGGCGTCGCTGACCACTTGGGTGACGTAAGTCTGCACTTCAGGATTCATAAGTTTGACCTTGGTCTGCGATTCGAATTGCGGATTCGGATGCTTGACCGAGACGATCGCCGTCAACCCTTCGCGCGTATCATCGCCCGAGAAGTTTGGATCGGAATCTTTGAGCAAACCGCTTTTGCGCGCGTAATCGTTAATCACTCTCGTCAGCGAAGAGCGCAAGCCCGTCAGATGCGTCCCGCCGTCAATGGTATTGATCGTATTAGCGAACGAATAGACCGATTCGGTGTATGCGTCGGTATATTGGATCGCCGCTTCGATGCCGACCGTTTCAACTTCTTTTTCGACACACATTACTGAGTGAAGGTTTTCGCGGTTGCGATTCAAATAACGGACGAACGAGGTGATGCCGCCTTCAAAGTAAAACGTCATTTCACGATTGTGGCGCTCGTCTACGAACTTGATTGTCACGCCGCGCGTTACGAACGCCATCTCGCGGAAACGCTGCACCAGCGTATCGAAGCGGTAATCAATATCCTCGACGAAGATTTGTTTGTCGAATCTGAACGTTTGTCTCGTGCCGCTGTCGCTTTTATCCGTTTTACCGATCTGTTGAATCGCGCCTTGCGGCACGCCGCGTTTGTATTCCTGCCGCCAGCGTTTGCCGTCGCGTTTGATCTCGGTTGTCATCCATTCGGAGAGCGCGTTGACCGCGCTTACGCCTACGCCATGCAAACCGCCCGAAACTTTATAGCCGCTTCCGTCGAATTTGCCGCCCGCGCCGATGACCGTCATCACAACGTCCACAGTTTCCATCGGCTTGCCCTTCGCGTCTTTTTTGGAAGGATGCGGACCGACCGGAATGCCGCGTCCGTTATCTTCCACGCTTACGCTGCTGTCCGAATGGATCGTGATGTTGATGGATGTGCAGAACCCGGCGAGGGCTTCGTCAATAGCGTTATCTACAACTTCGTAAACGAGGTGATGCAAGGCTTTGATATCCGTGCCGCCTACATACATGCCCGGGCGTTTGCGGACGTGCTCGATGCCTTCCAATGCTTGAATAGAACCAACGTCGTAGCCTGTATTTTGTTTTGTCGTCACTGTTGCCTCCAGAGCGAGTTAACCCGAACCGCGCTTAAAATACGCGTGCATTCTCTTTGAATGGGGTTGGAAAATAAGCGAAAGATGTGAAACTTTTAAGCGATCACCTTGCGATGCGCGGCGCCTGCCGACGCAGTTAATTTATTGGCGCGCTGGGTTGCGACCGAATCTGGTCGAGGAAATTTCGCAGCCAGGCGTTCATATCTCGATAATAAACAAAGCTTGCCGCCAGAATTGTGGCGCTGATGAACGCATGCCCCGAAATGCCCACAAGCCTCATCCACGAGTCGCTTTCTGGCACGCTCCAAAGCAGACTCAACCCTTTAGACAGCAGGATAGACGTGAAGACGAATAGTCCGCTGGAGGGAAGGGTGAAGCGCGTGAGGCGCAGGCTGGAATATAGCGAATGGAGCGCGTTCTGCCGTTGCGCGAAGATGCCATGCGGCATGAAGAAGAACGGCACAATTAACCAGTAGGCGAGGATCGCAATAAGGAAGAGTAAGCCGTTTGCCAGCGCGGCGTTAATGTAACTGACGAGACCCACAAGTATGATAGTCGGCGTCAGAATAACTATGAGGCAGAACGCCCATAGCAGAGATAGAACGACGCTTTGGAAAACCGCGCGGGCAAGTGTAATGTTGGCGTTCGATTCGCCGAGGACGATCATCGAGATCCAACGAAAGTAGACGCCCCCGCTAACCCAACCGATGAAGATGAGCAGTGTTGTCCAACCGAGCAATCCCAAAGATGACTCGATCTCAATTGCGTTGCGTAGACCGAACGGCGTAAGCGCCGGCGAACCCGTCGCTGGTAGAACGAACGCTTCAAGGCTGGGAATGCCGATGGGGAATGTGCGAAGGGCGCTTAACCAATTGAAACGATTGAAACTATCTATTGAGTCGAGCAGAATCTGCATCTGGTCCGCTGGGACTGGACGGCTTTTGAGGAAAACGATCATCTCGGCGACTGTTGCCGCGTATAACTTGCCGGCGCTCAATCGCGTTCCCAGCCAAAGGAACAGATCGAACAAGATCGGCGGAAGGATTAACCAAATGTGCGAAGACACAATGTCGAATCCTACGCGCAACGATCCTATCACGCCTGGCGGCGGCGTTTGTTTTATCTTCTCGATGTTCATAAGCGTTTGATTCTACCATACTGATTTGACTTGCCGAGCCGCTCTTGGAGGGGTTAAAATGAAACGGTGAATGCGCGAGCCTATTTCCCCGACGTAAATCGCATCGGTGTGCTTACCTCTACCGTGTTGCTGGTTTTGGCGTTAACGCGCGTGGCGCGCATCTCTGACTTGAGCCTTGAAATACAGTTGCCCGGCTTCCTTCTCTCGTTGCCGTTTAACCTCGTCGCGGCTATGAGTTTGCTTACGGCGGGCTTAGCCGCCACTGGCATGGATTGGTTGCTGCGCGGGCATCCGCTGTTAGGCGATAGACCGACGCTTCAATGGTGGATTCTCCCGACCTTGACCACGTTTGTTGTGGGTATTTTTCTCGCGCTCCTGCCTGGCGGAGCGGCTTGGCGGCTCGGCTTTGTCGTGAGCGGCGTTTTTCTGTCGCTGGTCTTTCTTGCTGAATACATTGTCGTGGATACCGGCGCGCCTTATTACGACCTTTCGCTGGCAGGGTTGACCGCAATTTCATATACGCTTTTCTTCATTCTTGCCGCAGCGTTGAGATACGGCGATCTGCGCTTGTATCTTATGCTTCCTGCGCTGTTCGTATCCGCTGGGTTTGCCGGGTTGCGCATCTTTCGGCTGCAGTTTAACCGCTGGGAATACGCTTGGTCGTTCGGCGCCGCGTTCGTTTGCGCGCAACTTGCAGCTGGCTTGCACTATTTGCCGCTCTCTGCCGTTCAGTTTGGGCTGATGCTGGTCGGTCCGCTTTATGGGCTGACGAATTTCGCCGTCAATATGAATGAAGACGCGTCCATTCGCCGCGCCATGCTTGAGCCGCTTATTGTCGTCGCAATATGTTGGGGACTCGCGCTTATTGTACGATAATGTAGAATAGAGGAACTTGCTTGACACTTAAGTGTTTTGTATGCATAGACTATTCGTTGGAGGAACAAAATGCAAATTCTATTCGCGGTCGTCGCGACGCTCATTGGCTACCTGATGGGCTCCATTCCGGTGGGTTTGCTAATCGTAAAAGTTGCTACCGGCAAAGACTTGCGTAATGTAGAAAGCGGGCGCACCGGCGGAACGAACGCCTTCCGCGCGGCGGGGTTCGGCGTTGGGCTTGCCACTGCACTGCTTGATATTGCCAAAGCGGCGATTGCAGTGTGGATCGCAAGAGAGATAAGCGCAAGGGCGATAAGTTCGGATATCGGCATTGTTCCTGTGTTGGCGGGTCTTGCCGCGATCATTGGGCATAACTACTCCATCTTCCTGGCGGAACGGAACGAAAATGGGCGCTTACGCTTTCGCGGCGGCGCGGGCGGCGCGGCAGCGTTGGGCGGCGCAGTGGGGTTGTGGGTTTGGGCGTTCCCATTTGTATTTCTTATCGGTGCGCTGGTGTTCTTTACGATTGGAATGGCTTCTGTTACAACGTTAACCGTAGGTTTGGCGGTTACGATCCTCTTTGCTGTGCGCGCTTCAATGAACCTGACGCCGTGGGCGTATGTGCTGTATGGCTTGATCGCTGAACTTATTTTAATTTGGGCGTTACGCCCCAATATTCAAAAAATATTTGCAGGCACTGAACGCGTCGTCAGCATTAGCTTGCTCGGTTGGCTGAGGGCGCGGAAGGCTGGCGCTTCATCGGCGGGGGGCAACAAAGACGCTAAATAATCGGGCGCGAATGGAGAGTCCCTCTCTCTAAGAGAGAGGGATAAATGTTGTACTGGAGACGGCGAGGGAGGATTTATCAGGGAGGAGCAAAGCCGCGCGTCCTGCGCCAGAGTTGGGCGAGCATATCCGTCAAATCCAGGTCGAATTTTTTTCATCGAATGAGTTGCATGAGCTGACGAACAGCGGGGTGATCGGAAAGCGCGAGATGAATTTGTCGCGCACGAAAAACGCGGGATGAATGAAGCGCAAGCGCGTAATTTTTATGTGTCTATCTTCTTGGCTTTGTGTTATAAGCGAAGCGTTATTTCAACTTTGGAGGTATTCATGGCGACAAATAAAACCGAGCAAATTCAAGAACTTGACGTGCGCGTTTTGATTCCTATCGAACGCCATAAAACGCTCTTGCAAATGTTCAAAGACCTGTCGGTCGGCGGGAGTTTCATCTTCATCAACGATCATGATCCCTTGCCGCTTTATTATGAAATGCGCTCGATTCACGGCGACGTCGTTGGCTGGGAGTATTTGCAGCGCGGCGGCGTGAATTGGAAAGTGAAGGTAACTCGCAACGAAGCGTCGCAAGGGCGCGAGTTTACCGATATCTCAACTTTGATGGATTTACGCAAAATGGATCCGAAAGATTGGATGCGCGTCATCTTTCATCGTTACGGCATGACGCCGACGGGCGAGACGATGGAGATCATCGCCGCGCAAGAGCCGACTGAAATCCACGACTTCTTTAATAAGAAATTCGCGGAACGTCATACTTGGACGGTTAAGAAAAACGAGCCGGGCGAGTATGTCGCGCATGTGACGAAGAAGGAAGTCGGCGACGACGATGAAGATGCGATTGTCGTCGTTAAGGAATTTGACGTGCGTCCGTATCCGCCGGCGGAGCGCCATGATATGGTGTTCAACTCCTACGACGAATTGCGTCCCGGCGAAGCCTTTATCTTCTACAACGACCACGACCCAAAACCGCTCTACTATCAAATTGAAGCGGAAAGCCCCGTTCCCTTCACTTGGGAATATTTGATTTCAGGTCCGGAAGAGTGGAAGGTTAAAGTCGCTAAGACTTGAGCCTTACTGTTTTTCAAATACACATCCGAAGTCTCACAGACTTCGGATGTGTGGAAGTTTATTCCTGACGATTGCGCCGACGGCGACGCCTAGTTATTGATTTGCTGAAACAGCGCCCGCGCGTTGCGGCGGTGAAGCGTTTCCGCCAACCCGCCGAGATATACGCGGCTCTTGCCGCAATCTTCGATGGCGATCTGTTCGATTAATTCCTCGGCGTTTTTTCTGCGCGCCGCCGCTTTGACCGCTTTACGAAGCGCGGCAAGATAGTTAAGATTTTCGCGCACTGCCGCATCAATCTCTCCGCGGAGGATTACATCGCCATGACCCTGCATAATATTTTCCAACCCCATGCGTCCGATGCGCTTGATCGAAGCGGCGATGTCGTCGAGATCGCCGTCTACGATGTAAGGCAGGGGCATAAAAGCGTCTCCTGCAAATAGGATACGGTCTTCTTCCACCAGCACAGAGATGCCGTCGGCGCTATGACCGGGGGTCGTCGAAATGATAAGATTCTTCTTTCCCACGCGCAGAGTAATCTCGCCTTCGATAAAGGTCATATGAGGCAAGACGAGTTTTACCCGTTTTAATGCTGGATTTTGAGCTTTAGCCGCTTCTAGCGAAGAGATGCCGCGTTCTTCCAACGCTTCGCGGCAACGCGCATGAGCGATGACTGTGGCTCCCGGGAAGAAGCAATTCCCCCACGAATGGTCGGCGTGATAATGCGTGTTGATAACATAACGTATCGGTACGCTTAATTCGTGTTCAATGAATTCGCGAATGGCTAACGTTTCTTCGGGCAATGCCAGCGTGTCAATTGCGACTGCCCACTGCGGACCCGCCACAATTCCCGCTGTGACCTGCGCGTACACTTCGCTTTGAAACCAATAAACATTCTCGGAGACTCGTTCTCGATGCATAGATCATTCCTTGAGATTTTTCTCATAAATAGCATAAAACGCAGGGAAAATCAAGTCATCTAGACATATATGAAATTGAGCGATTGTGTAAGATTTGCTTTACTGAGCGACACTGTATCGTATACTATTGCAAGAACTTGCAATAAGGAGTTTGTATGACTTGCGCTTCTGATTATGCTCCGCGCCTGCGCGAGCTCTGCTATCGGGTGACCCCTCAACGGATGGCGATTCTACATGCGTTGCGTCATTCGAGCGGGCGGATGGCTCCTCGTGACGTCTACCGTTTGGCGAAGGAAGATTTTCCGCGCTTGACCGAAACGACGGTGTATCGAACGCTGGATTGGCTTGTGAAGAACGGGTTGGCGCGTTCTTCTTCCGCGAGCAATGGGCGTTTGCGCTACGAGCTAGCCGGCGCCGACCACCATCATGTTGTCTGTCGCGTCTGCGGGCGGGAGATTGAGGTGAACCACCGGACGTCTGAGAATCTGTATAAGGTCATCGAAGCGGAAAGCGGCTACGCCCAAATTGACAGTCATATGACGTTCTTTGGAATTTGCCCCGCGTGTCAGAAATTATAAAAAAGGAGACGATCATGCATTATCTGCCAGTCCCGCTTCATATTCCAGATGGATTCTTATCTCTTACTGTTTTATTGATTTGTTGGGCAATTACCATTGTTATGTTGGCTGCAGCGATCTCGCGCACCAATAAATCGCTTGGCGAGAAACAAGTTCCATTGATGGGCATTATGGCGGCGTTTATCTTTGCCGCGCAAATGCTTAATTTCCCGGTTGCGGGCGGCACCTCTGGGCATTTGTTAGGCGGCGCGTTAGCGGCGATCGTGCTGGGTCCGTGGGCGGCTATGTTGGCGATGACGGCGGTCATTGCTGTGCAGGGGTTGCTTTTTCAAGACGGCGGCTTGCTTGTGATGGGCGCAAACATCTTAAATATGGGCTTGATTACGGTTGTGATCGGCTATGGTTTATATCGCGGCGCGATCAATCGTTCGCGTAAAACGAGACTGGCCGTCGCTGGCGTTGCGGCGTGGCTTTCGGTGATGGCGGGAGCGCTGCTGACTTCGCTGCAACTTTGGTTGAGCGGAACGGCGCGGTTACAAGTGGTCGTCCCGGCGATGTTGGGCGTCCATGCGTTGATCGGCATAGGCGAAGCGTTAATCACGGTAGGCGCGTTGGCGTTTATCTTGCAAACTCGTCCCGATCTATTGGGCGAGAACTCCTCATCGGCGCAAAGCGGACGCGGGTGGGTTTTTGCCGGCGCGATCATTTCTCTGGCGGTGGTTTTGCTCTCGCCGCTCGCTTCCGCGTTCCCTGATGGGCTGGAACGGGTTGCGGAAAATCACGGATTCCTCCAACTTGCGCAAACTTCACCGTATGAGATCATTCCGGGTTACGCGGTTCCTTTTCTCGGCGATACGCCTCTTTCGACCATCGTCGCAGGGCTGGTTGGTGTATTGATTGTGTTGGCGCTTTCAGTTCTGGCTGGCAGGTCGTTGCAAAAGAAATCATAAATCGTGGATTGCCATGCACTCTCACGCCTTTGACCGTTACCATCACAAGCATAGTTTTGTTCATAACCTCGATCCTCGCGTCAAAGTCGCGACGACGGTCGCCTTTATCCTCTCGAACGCGCTGCTTCCCGACGGAGCGTGGGTTGCTTTCCTCGCGGCGTATGTTTTCATGCTGGCGGCAAACGCCTGCTCGGGACTGGGACTAGGATTCACATTCCGCCGTTCGTTCATCGCCTTGCCGTTCGCGCTTGCCGCGGTCACAGTATTGTTTTCGATCGCTGGTGCGCCGGTCGCTTCGTTTCAACTTTTGCGATGGAATATCGTCATTACCGACGCGGGTTTAGCGCGCTTCATGAGTATTGTCGTTCGTTCGTGGCTCTCGGTGCAAATGGCGATTCTGCTGGTTGCGACGACGGAGTTTTCCAAGATCGTTCATGCCTTGCGACAGTTGCGCGTGCCGGCGATCTTAACGGTCATCATTTCATTCCTCTATCGTTATCTTTTTGTCCTCGCCGATGAAGCGATGCGATTAATGCGAGCGCGCGCGTCGCGCTCGGCGATTGCATCGAACGGCAAAGGCGGCGGAAGCGCGCTATGGCGCGCGCGCGTCGCCGGGAATATGGCGGGACAATTATTCTTGCGCAGTTACGAACGCAGCGACCGCGTCTATAATGCGATGCTTTCGCGCGGTTATACCGGCGAGTTGAGGATAATGCAAGCGCGCCAATTTTGCGCAAATGATTGGTTGATGATTTGTGTATTATTGCTTTGCCTTGCGTTTACACAGATCGTTGGGAGAATGCTGTGACGGAAATCGTATCAGTGCGCGATCTTCATTTTGCGTATCACGATGGACACGCGGCGCTGCGGGGCGTGTCGTTCGCGCTCTGCGAGGGCGATAAAGCGGCGCTCGTCGGACCGAACGGCGCCGGGAAATCTACGCTTATGTTGCAACTCAACGGCATTTTAAGTGGGCGCGGCGAAATTACGATTGGAACCCTTCGCCTTGAACGCGAGACGTTGCCGGTTATTCGCGCTATGGTCGGGTTGGTTTTTCAAAACCCCGACGATCAGCTTTTCTCGCCGACAGTGTTTGAAGATGTGGCGTTCGGCCCGCTTCATATGGGCTTGCCCGAGGAAGAAGTCGTTCGCCGCGTAGACGCCGCCCTCGAATCGGTGCGGATGACTGCCTATCGCGATCGCTTGTCGCATCATTTGAGCGTGGGCGAGAAGAAGCGTGTCGCTATTGCGACTGTGCTCTCAATGAGTCCGAGCGTCTTGATTCTCGATGAACCTTCGGCAGGGCTCGACCCACGCGCGCGGCGGACGTTGATCAACTTACTTCGCGACCTCCCGATCACCATGCTGGTTTCCACGCACGATATGCGTTTAGTAGAAGAACTGTTTGCGCGCACGATCGTGATGGATGAAGGACTTATTGTAGCGGACGGCGCGACAAAAGATATCCTTGCTGACGAAGAATTCTTAAAAGCGCACGGATTAGAGAAACCATAGCAGATGCGTTATACGACGAAAAATAAAAAAGACGGTCGCGCGACCGTCTTTTTTATTTGAGAATATTATAGCCCAGCGGCTTGTTTCAACGCTTCGGCTTTATCTGTGCGCTCCCATGGGAACTCAATGTCGTCTCGTCCGAAGTGACCGTAGGCGGCGGTCTGACGATAAATTGGGCGGCGCAGATCGAGGTCGCGAATGATTGCCCCGGGGCGGAGGTCAAAAAGTTCGTCTATGAGAGAGGCGATCTTTTCATCTGCAATTTTCGCGGTGCCGAAAGTTTCCACGTTCACCGAAAGTGGACGAGCGACTCCGATCGCGTAGGCAACCTGAACTTCTACGCGATCCGCGAGTCCTGCGGCGACGATGTTCTTCGCCACATAGCGAGCCGCGTACGCCGCCGAGCGATCCACTTTTGTCGGATCCTTGCCGCTGAACGCGCCGCCGCCGTGACGCCCCATACCGCCGTAGGTGTCCACGATGATCTTACGTCCGGTCACGCCTGCATCGCCCATCGGACCGCCGACGACGAATCGCCCGGTAGGGTTCACGAATACTTTGATTTTGTTATCTACCATATCGGCGGGAAGCATGGGCATGATGATCTGGTCGGTGACAATCTCTGAAATTTCGTTTTGTGAAACATCCGGCGCGTGTTGCGTGGAGATGAGAACGGTGTCTACGCGGACGGGCTTGCCTTTGGAATATTCGATCGTGACCTGACTTTTCGCATCCGGGCGCAGCCATGGGATGCTGCCATCGCGGCGCAGTTCGCTTTGGCGCTGCGATAATTTATGCGCAAGGTAGATCGGCAAGGGCATAAGGGTGGGCGTTTCGTTGCATGCAAACCCGAACATCATGCCTTGGTCGCCAGCGCCCACAGCTTCAACTTCGGCTTCGGTCATCTCGCCGGCTTTGGCTTCGAGGGCTTTATCCACGCCCATGGCGATATCGCCGGATTGTTTGGCGATGGCGACTTGTACGCCGCACGTATTGCCGTCGAATCCTTTTTCGCTTGAGTCATAACCGATTTCGTTCACTACTCTACGAACGAGCATATCGTAGTTGAAACTGGCGTGCGTCGTAATCTCGCCTAACAGCAAAACGAAGCCGGTTTTTGCGGCGGTTTCGCATGCGACGCGCGAGCGCGGATCTTGCTCGAGGCAAGCGTCCAGCACTGCGTCCGAGATCTGGTCGCACATTTTGTCGGGGTGACCTTCTGTTACTGATTCTGAAGTGAACATCAGTTTTGGAGAGGTCATGAAAGTGTTGCTCATAGTTGTTTCTTACTCCTTTAAGAAAAAATTGCCCTTTCAGACGAGCAGAAAGGGCAAACGGGTATTTCGTTGAAGCCCTCTCATCTCTCAGAACATCCGTCTGTGGAATTGGCACCTTGTCGGCGGCTGTCTCATGAGAACGTACGCCGGCAGGTTGTCGAGGCATCAGTGGGCCGTTCCCTCCGCCTCTCTGGATAAGAGCGCCTTGTGGGGCTATTAAATTGTAGGGGCAGTGTACCACACTGAAAAAAAAGCGTCAATTAAGATATTGAACGATAAGAGGTCGTAGAGAATTTTGATTGACGATCTTGCGAGTTATTCGTCTTCTACGCATCGAAACCCAATGCGCGGAGAAAATTGACCGAGATATGATTCCGAGCCGGGCGCGGCGTTTAGGTTTGAACCTCGCACCGACGAGCGCTTCGAGACGCGGATGTTGATCTCCGCGTCGCCCAGACTGCCGCCGCGCACTGCGCGGTTCAAACTGGAACTTGAGGCGGGTCCTGTTGGGTTAGTCGCCGACGATGCGGCGTAATATGCGGCGCTGTAGAAATCGTTAGTCCACTCGGCGACGTTGCCCGCCATATCCAACACGCCGAATGGGCTGGCTCCCAGCGCGTAACTGCCTACGCGCGAAGTGTCTGTGACGAGCATGTTGAAGTTGGCGAAGCGCCAGTCGGCTTTATCTTCGCCCCAGGGGAAGGTGCGCATGTCGTCGCCGCGCGCGGCGCGTTCCCATTCCGCTTCGGTGGGCAGTCTTCGTTGCGCCCATTCGCAGTATGCTTTTGCCTGTCCCCAGGTTACATAGACGACCGGATAATCTTTAAACGCCGGGTCGTTGAAGTAGTTGGGCTTTCGCGCCGTGCCGAGGTCTTGCGGAGGAGCGCATGCGCCGGCGCTGACGCATAACGTATACATTGCGTTGGTTGTTTCGAGTTGATCCATCCAATAGGAGTCGAGCGAAACGTCGTGCGAGGGGAATTCATCCGGCGCGGCGCGCACGTCGTAGCCGCCCATGTGAAGAACGCCGGCGGGGATGAAAACTTGCGGCATGCCGTCTATCGGTGAGATGCGTAAGGTTGGTTGCGCCTGCGCATTGGAATGGATGGCGGATAGAATGAAAAGAAATGCGATCAATTTTTTCATGATATGAAGTTAGGGCGTCGCTCCGACGAAATTTAGCGCGTATAACGCGTCTTCGTAGCCGGGGTGGATGGATAGCGCCCGGCGCCATGATTGTATCGCTTCCTTTGTATCGCCGGCGCGGTAGAGCGCCCAGCCGCGCCATAGCCATGTCTCTTCAGACATATCTGTGCGCTGCAACGCATATTTGGTCAATGCGAGCAAGTCGTCGTTGCGATTCGCATGGAAGTTGGCGAGGAATGGACCGAACTGATAGCGGAACATTCGCTGCGGCAAGCCGATCTCGCGCGCTTTGTCGTAGGCGGCGTTGGCTTCGTCGTAGCGTTCAAAGTAAACGAAGTTGCTTCCCACGTTGAACCATGCGAACGCGTCGTTCGGATCGGCGGCTGTCGCGGCTTGAGCGAGGTCGAGTGCGTACTGGCGACTCGCGTTTGCATCCCAGTTTGAACCGAGGATCATCTTGATCTCATCTTCTTGTTCGGGGAGATATAAGACCATGTACAAATAATTGAACGGCTTCCATTCCAATTTGAGTTGATCGTAGGAAATCTGCTTGTCGGGTCCGCGATAGGTATCTTGCGCGGTGAAGGTCTGCGTCGCGTCGTCGTAGCCGGTGAGCAAGAGGTAATGCGCTGCCCAAAGATCATCGTCGGGCCAGCCGCTGTCGCCGGGGTTCAACGAAGTGGTGGCTTCGACGATGACCGGATAATTTGCGGCGAGCAGGCGTTTGAGCGTGTTGAGATCGCCGCCCACGCGATATTCGATGCGAAGCCAGCCTGCGTAGTTGCGCACCCAGAACGCCATCTCTTCGGGGTTGACGTTGCGATCTCCGTTGACCGGTTTGATCACATTCGAAATATCTTTTTGCGAGCCGCTCCAGCCGAAAATGTGCAACATCATCGAAAGCGCGGCGGGACCGCAATTGTTGGCGGTTTGTTTTTCATAGGGGGGCGAGGCGATGAGCGCCTGCGCGGGCAACGGCGCCAGCGTTGGCGTTGGTGGAATAACCGTAGCAGCAACTCCGCTTGCGTCCTGTAAGTCAGTTGTTGGTGTTGTTTGAATTGCCGTCGTCGGCATGGCAGATTTCGCCGGTTGCGGAATCGCCGTCGGCACATTGCCCGCTGGCTGCAAAACATTTCTCACATACGTCCGCGCGACTTCGAACCGCCATGAGATGCGGTCGTTGACCGCGGGGATTTGATAAAGCAGGATGGCGAGCAGAATGAACCCCGCGATGCTCAATGCGATGTTTCTTTTTGTCATGCGAAAAAGTGTACCAGAGACGGATGAGTCAAGATTAATCCGCAGATTTTACAGATTACGCAGATCAAAGAAAAAAATCTGTGAAATCTGCGTAATCTGCGGATGCCTTTACTTATGCCCCAACAACTCAACAGCCGCCTTCACCGAGGGATCGGTCTCGAAGGTGATCGTATCCCATGGGGCGTAGGCTTGCACGTCTGGCACGATGCCGGTTTCTTCAAAGTCGGTATTCGATGTGGCAGAGATGAATGTTTCGGAGGCGATCCACAATTGCGAATTATCGTTGAAATCGTAGCCGTGTAAAACTTCCACGTTGCCCAAACTCGTTTCGCCG
>BQMV01000003.1 GCA_022181005.1 Anaerolineaceae bacterium
GTACACATTGTCCATATAGGTCGCAATGACCAGCGGATCGGTGGAGACGATCTGGACGCCCTTAAAGTAGGACAAGAAGGCTTCCAAGTTTCCAGCGGCATCCGCATCGTAAATGGCGCTGCCTTCCTTGCCATAGTCGAAGCCTTCGATCATCGCCATAACAAAGTCGGCGGCAGAGAGGTTGCTGCCATCGTGCCACTTGACGGTCTGGAACATATCCGCCGGGTAGTACACGACGGATTTCATTTTAGCGGTCGTGCCGTCGGGGAATTTTTCGCCAACGGTGATGAACTTACCCGCTACAGGATCCCAGTCAGCCCACGCCTCGGCGGGAACGGAGATGGAATCTTCAAAGGACAGGTTGACCCAGTCGAGGCTGGCTTGAGCCGGAATGCCTTTTTCAATGACGACGTCAGCCTTCTCAGCGCGCAAGGGCCAAGCCAAGCCGGTGTAGGGATCGGGCATGAAAGCGCGTCCGCCGGTCGCATTTTGAATATAGGTGCTGGTCACCCAGTTGGAGCCATTAACGGGGTTCCACGGATCGGTGAACATCGTGCTGGTGGTGCCGACTTTAACCTGGCCGCCTTCTTTATCTGCGAAGCGCATGGTGTAAGGCGACATGAAGGTCGTTTCCACGCCCGCGCCCACATCGGAGCTTACTTGTAGATCGCAATTGAAGGGAGAGAAGCCTTGCAAGTCAACGGTCCACACTTGGAGCGAATCTTCGACCGAGAGAGGCAACGCCTCAGCCATCAAGTTGTGGCGTTCTTCCAGCGTCTTGTAGTTGCCAGCGTACAGGTCGTCGCCGACTTTCTGGAATTCGGGGTCTGATTGATTAACGGTGAACAAAGCAATGCCTTGCGCGCTGTTCGGCAGGTACATTTCCTGGAAGATCGTGCGTTCGTCGCGGTTTAAGCCGCTGGACGCCCAACCGCCAGTGTAAACATCCCATTGCCCCTCAGCAGGATTCGAGCCGATCCACAACGGAGAGAGCTCGGACGCTTTTCCTTCTTTGTTCTCAACGGTGAAGCCTAACGCCTCTAATTGGTTGGAGAAATAGTGGCCTTGCGGCAAGCGAGTGCCGTCGCCGTCGTTACGGATCGTGAGAATGACGGTAACCGGGGCGCCCTTGTATTGCCACTTGCCATCGGCGCCTTTTGTAGCGCCCATGGCGGTCATTTGCGCATCAACCACTTCTGCGGCTTTTTCCATGTTGTAAGCGTATTTCGCTTCCAAACCGCGCGCCACGTCCACTAGATCGGTGTAGTCCACCAATTGCGTGGTCAGAGCGAAGAGTTTGGGCAACGCGCCGCCAGCGTAAATTTCTTGAGCGATGTAATTGCGGTCAATCGCCCAGTTCATCGCTTCGCGGATCTTGCGGTCTGAAAACGGGTTCAAACGTCCGTCGTCATATTCATGATTCTCGTTGCCGTAGGGGTTGAAAATGAAGCCGTAGTAAAGACCGTACGAGCTGGTGTAGCACAAGCCAGCGTCTTTAATTTCGGCAAGTTTGTCGGAAGCCACGCCGTAGCTAAACAGGTCAATGGCGCCGGCTTTGATTTGGGTGATGGCTGATTGCGCGTCAACGACGGAGTAATCAATCTCATCTAACCAGCCGCCATGGCGGGTTGTCGGCGGTTCAGTGGGGACTGCGGTAGGCGCCGGCGCTTCAGTCGGTTGCTGAGCGGGAACGTCCGTAGCCGGAGCTTGGGTCGTCGGCGGAGTGGTGGGACCGCAGGCGGCTAGAACCATGCTCGCAACAATGAGCAAGCCCAACGCCATCATTAAACGGTTTTTAAACATAGTTTTCTCCTCCAGAGAATTTTGGGTAATTTACATACACAAGCTTGATTCTTATACGTTGTATAACTTGTCAGCCACCTCCTCTCTATATAGGACTGGGGACAATAATCAATCAGAGAGATTATACCCAATTACCCTCAAGCGTCAACGGCAAAGATTAACTTTCCGCTGACTTTATCAATATTTTTTTCGGAAGCAGGCAACCGAGAATGACGCAAGACTCGCCGCAAAAACGCTTTTTATTACGCTCTTCCTCGCATGCGCGGGTCTAACGCATCGCGCAAACCATCGCCAAGGAAAGTAAAAGACAAAACCACCAAAGCGACGCAAATGGCGGGCGCGAGCAATAGATAAGGCTGAGCGTTGATAGACGTTTGCCCGTCGAGCATTAACGACCCCCAACTGGTGATAAAAAAGGCATCTGGGTTGGTGGTAGGTTTTAACCCTAAGCCAAGGTAGCCCAAAACGGCTTCCGTAATGATCATACCGGGGATCAAAAAGGAGCCTTGCACAATGATCGGTCCTAACGCGTTTGGCAACAAATGACGCAACATAATTTGAGAATCTTTAACGCCGATGCTGCGCGCCGCCTCGACAAATTCCTTCTGTTTCAGCGAAAGCGCCTGACCGCGCACAATGCGCGCCACCCCCACCCAGTTAATGATCGCCAACGCAAAGAACAACAGGAATAAGCCGTTCATGAATTGACCAAGCCATGTATCTCTTAAAGAAATAAGCGCGATAATGAAGAACAATAGGTCGGGAAACCCATACATAACATCGGTCAGACGCATTAAGAAGTTATCCCAGCGTCCGCCGTAATAACCCGCCATCAAGCCGACAAAGGTGCCGACCAACATAATGATCAGCGTGGGCGCGAATCCGACCATCATGGAAACGCGAGAGCCATAGACGACGCGGCTTAATACATCTCGCCCCAGAGTATCGGTTCCCAAAATAAATTCGGGGTCGCCATGTTTTCCGCTTGCCGAAGTTTCGATCCATGACGGCGGAAGGAAATCTTTGCCGCTGTTCAGTTGAAGCGGATTATGCGGAGCAAGAACGTTCGCGAACACCGCGATGAATAAAAAGGAAACGATCAACACAACGCCGAGGACCGCCGCTTTATTGCGAATTAAACGCCCCCACGCTTCCTGCCACGGAGTGCGAAAGCGCCTTTTTTCCAGCGCATTAAGCGCGACTACCTTATTCGTTTTCATATTGTCAACAGCCATGCTTGCCGCTCCTATTCTTCCAACCGAATACGCGGATCGATGATCACGTACAGGAAGTCAACGCTTAAATTAGCGAGGGATACCATCAATACATAAAGTAAGGTAGTGCCCAATATCATTGAATAGTCTCGTTGAGAGATCGCCGTAACATAGGCTCGCCCCATTCCCGGGAAACTAAACATGGTCTCAATAATAAAAGAGCCCGTTACCAAACCTGCCAGCGCGGGTCCTAGAATTGTGACGACCGGAATCAGCGCATTGCGCAACATATGGCGCCAAACGACAATATTCTCATGCAAACCTTTTGCGCGAGCGGTTCGGATGTAATCCTGTCTTAATACTTCCAACATAGACGCGCGCGTAAGCCGCGTGGCAAAGGCTAAGGTTCCGAAACCTAACACTGCCGCAGGCAACACCCACGCTTTCGCCTCGTCCCAACTTTTAGGAACGACGCTGACCCAATGCAGGGTGGTCGCAAAAATAATAATCATGAAAATAGCCATGACAAAACTGGGAATGGAAATCCCTACGGAAGAAATAAATCCGCTCAGATAGTCAATCAATGAGTTCTGTTTCAACGCTGAGAAAATGCCCGCCGGGATTCCAAGCACAATAGCGAATACCAGCGAGATAAGCCCTAGTCGCAATGAATAACCGAAGCGGCTATATTCAAACCCCTTGCCTTTAGGCGGCTTAAAGAGTATGTCTTGAACCGTGCTCCCTCGAACGCGGTAAGAAGGTCCGAGATTGCCGCACACCAAGCCGCACACGAATTTGTCTGTAGTCGAACTTACGTCCCCAAATACATAGGCGGTAAACTGCCTCCAAAGCGGCTTATCCAAGCCGTAGTAGGCGTTCAGCACTTTCTGGGTTCCTGCATCAACCTGACGCGAGCTTAAATCGCGATCCCACGGTCCGCCGGGCGCGGCGTGCATTAAAGAAAAGGTAATTAGCGCCACTACAAATAATACCGGAAAGAGCCAAAGGATGCGCCTAATGAAATAAGCGGACATGATATATTCTCCTGACAGATCTCCCTGCAAGGAATGGCTGGCTCAATTCCTTGAGCCAGCCATTCTTACTTAAAACTACTTAGTTGGTTCGGAAACCGTGACGGAAAGAGGATCCATCGAGCCGATCCAACCGAAGTCCATCGGGGTCTTGTTAAGGTTGGTTACCCAAGGTTTAACCATGTAGGTGTTAACGTTATTCCACATGAAGGAAACCGGGGCGCCAGCCACGAGCATATCTTGCGCTTGCTGATAGAGATCGGCGCGCTTCGCAGGATCGAGTTCGCCATCCGCCTGAGTCAAAAGCGCATCCAAATCAGGGTTAGAGTAGCCAATGCGTTGTCCAAAGGCGCCAGTCTTCCAGTACACGCTGAGCCAGTTTTGCGGATCAGGATAGTCCGCGCACCAACCGAGGATGTACATTTGAGGAGCGGTGTTAATGTCTTTGGTCAAAGCGGTATAGGTGGTGGCTTCTACCGGATCCAGTTTGATGTCAATTCCCAAAACTTCCTTCCACTTAGCGACCAGCCACTCATTGCGAGTGCGGTTGCGCGGGGTGTCGGAGAAAGTATCGGTGATTTCAATGGCTTTGCCATCGGGTCCGATCAGCTTGCCGCCTTCCACTTTATAACCGGCGTCGGTCAACGTTTGAACGGCTTTTGCGGGATCATAGCCCCAGCGGGTCTCGCCGTCTTTGTAGCCAGGGAAGCCTTTCGGGATCCAAGTCAAGGTGGACGAGCCAAGTCCCTTGAGCACGTCCGTCACCCAAGCGTCGCGGTCTAACGCATACGAGAAGGCTTCGCGCACTTTAGGATCATTGAACGGAGCTTTTAGCTGGTGGTACATCATGGCGAATGAGCAGGAGCCGGGGTAAATATTAGCTTCTTTGCTCAAGACCGGGTCGGCTTGCACAGTAGCCAGATCTTCAGCCGCCAAACCGTTGATGTCCAACTCATTGTTCTTATAAGCTTCGAAAGCGACAGCGCCGTCCGTGATGAAGGAGTAATCCAAATCATAGGAAGGAACGCCAGCCCAATACACCTCATTCGGCGCAAAATGAACGTTCACGCCTTGTTCAAGGTTGGTCATAACAAAAGGACCGTTTCCAACGTGATTGTCGGAGTCCAGCCACCAATCTTCGCCGCCGGCTTCGATCAACTCTTGCTTAGCGGGATAGGTAACCCACAAAGAAGCGACGGTGTGGAAGTAAGGAGCGGGTTGGGTGAACTTCAAGGTGAGGGTGTCGCACGCCGCATCGTCATAGCCGGTGCAGGCTGCGCCATCCGCGTGAGAAGCCTTAACGGTCTCCATCACAACGGCTTTTTTATCGTCGCAGTTTTCCGTGCAGGAGTTCCAGTCGGCTGCGCCAGCGATATCGTTCGTGATCGAGGCATATTCGCCGGCGGTCGCCGGGTCAATATTGCGGTGCAGGGAATACTCATAGCGCGCGGCGTTCAGCATGGAGCCGTCGCTATAGGTGAGTCCCTTGCGCAGGGTGAACACCAATTCAGTCGCGTCGCCGTTGTACTTCCACGATTCAGCGGCGGCGGGAACGGTTTCCAAATCGCCATTCAAGCGCGTGAGGCCTTCATAAACCATCTGAAGAACGGCGATTTCGTTCACGAAGGACGACTTCTGCGGGTCCATTATGTCGGGGAACGTCCCAACATTAACACGCAATGTGCCGTGATACGCAGGGGCTTCCGTGGCGGCTGGTTGCTCAGGAGCCGTCGTAGCCGCCGGTTGCGCGGGTTGGTCGGTAGGAGCCTGAGTCGCAGACGGAGCTCCGCCGCAGGCGGCAAGAGCCATGCTAGCCACGATCAACAGGCTTAACAAAGCAAAAATCTTTCGCATCTTTCTTCTCCTCATACATATAGTAAATAGTTTAACAAACATACGACAGTGAGACGGTTAACATAAGCAGCCCGAATGACATCACCTCCTTTCAAAGATCGCTATAACTACATAAATCGTTCGGCAAAGTGGCAAGCCACGAAGTGACCCGGCTTCAACTCACGGAATTCGGGACGTTGTTCGGCGCAGATTGGCTGAGCGATCGGACAACGAGTGCGGAAACGACACCCAGACGGCGGATTGACCGGCGAGGGCACATCGCCCTCTAGGAGCATACGCTTCCTCTTCGACTCGAGAACGGGGTCCGGTATCGGCACCGCCGACAACAAAGCCTGCGTATATGGATGCAACGGGTTGTCATAGAGCGCGTTGCTGTCCGCCAGTTCCATAACCACGCCAAGGTACATAACCGCTACGCGATCGCTAATATGACGAACCATGGAAAGATCGTGGGCGATAAAAAGATAGGTTAGATTAAATTGGTCCTGCAATTCCTGCAAGAGATTCACCACCTGCGATTGAATAGAAACATCCAACGCCGAAATCGGTTCATCGCAAACGATAAAAGACGGTTGCAACGCCACCGCACGGGCAATGCCAATGCGTTGACGCTGCCCGCCTGAAAATTCATGCGGGTAACGGCTTGCAAACGACGGGTTCAATCTCACCAACTCAAGCAAGTGCGCGACGCGTTCCTGAATTTCCTTACCGCTCGCAATTTTATGAACGCTTAACGGCTCGCCGATAATTTCTCCTACAGACATGCGCGGATTCAAACTGGCATACGGGTCTTGAAAGATCATTTGCATCTTTCTTCGCATATGCCGCAATTCTTCCTTTTTCATCTCAACCAGATTACGCCCCTCGAAATTTACCGCGCCTCTGGTAGGATGATACAGTTGCAAAATCGCGCGGCCCGTCGTAGATTTACCGCACCCCGACTCGCCCACTAAGCCAAGCGTTTCGCCTCTATACACGTTGAAGGAAACGCCATCCACCGCGTGCACCGCTCCGACCTGCTTACGGAACAAACCTTTATAAATAGGAAAGTGCATCGTCAGGTCTTCCACGTTCAACAGCGCTTCTTTATTCGCGGTCATGATCGCGCTCTCCCAGTTTTAGTGTCTACCCAGCAAGCAACGCGATGTCCGTTCCCAATATCTTCCAGCGGCGGGTTCTCCGCCCAACAACGGTCAATCGCCCATTTACATCGCGGCGCAAACGGACAAGCCGTTGGTTTCTCATATAGCACGGGCGGTAGACCTTCAATGGAAGACAGTTTCTTCCCCTCTTTTTGATCCAGCCGCGGAATGCTGTTGAGCAGTCCAAGCGTATAGGGATGTTGAGGATTCGCATATAACTCGCCCACCTCGGCTTCTTCAACGACGTAGCCGCCATACATCACCAACATGCGTTGCGCCAACCCAGCCACCACGCCGAGATCGTGAGTGATCCAGACGATCGCCATCCCTAACTCTTGGCGCAAACGTTTGACTAAATCCACGATCTGCGCTTGAATGGTCACATCTAAAGCGGTAGTCGGTTCGTCGGCGATCAGAATTTGCGGAGAACATGAAAGCGCCATGGCGATCATTACGCGCTGGCGCATCCCGCCCGAATATTGATGCGGGTAATCCTTCAGCCGTTCGCGCGCATTAGGGATTCCCACCATAGTCAGCAATTCGGCGGCGCGATCTTCCGCTTGTTTCTTTGTCATATTCAGATGCAGCATGAGCGGCTCTTCCAACTGCCTGCCGATCGTCAACACGGGATTCAACGACGTCATCGGGTCTTGGAAGATCATGCTGATCTGAGAGCCGCGAACATGGCGGATTTCTGAGCTAGACATTTGAAGGAGGTCTTGCCCGGCAAAGCTCGCCGACCCGGCTACGATCTCTCCGGGCGGGTTCGGCACCAAACCTAAAATCGAGAGCATCGTCACGCTTTTGCCGCAACCGCTTTCACCCACCACCCCCAATGTTTCCCCTTCCTTTAAGCCAAACGAAACGCCGTTGACCGCGTGGATCGTTCCTTCCGGCGTCTTGAACGTTGTTTCCAGCTTCTGCACATCAAGCAAATAATCCGGCATGTAGATTCCTTAAAAATAGAGGATTGTCTCGAATACCATCTTGAGGCGTAAGCGGGAATTATACTCAATTGTCAAATGATGTCAACAAAAGTTTAAGAGCGGGCGGCGCTTCTTCAAATTTCGTTGACACGGTTATTTCACGCAGGTAGAATACCCTCATCCGCAACGTCTATCTCAGGAGGTTTCTTATGCTTAAAGAATTCAAAGATTTCACTATGCGCGGCAATGTAATGGACCTCGCTATCGCCGTCATTATCGGCGGCGCATTCGGGAAGATCATCGCTTCGCTCGTTAACGATGTGCTGATGCCGGTTATCGGGCTTTTGCTCGGCGGAATTAATTTCAGCGAATTATCTTTCACGGTCAAAGACGCGGTCGTTCATTACGGCGCTTTCATTCAATCCATCGTAGATTTTGTCATCGTCGCTTTTGTCATCTTCCTGCTGGCGCGCGCAATGAACAACCTGAAAAAACCAGTTCCTGCCGCAGAACCGACCATAAAAGAATGTCCTTATTGCGATACCGCTATTTCTGTGAAAGCCAAACGTTGCCCCAATTGCACGTCGCAATTGTAAGTGAGCAGACGGGCGAACCGCGCGTCTCGCATATCGCGAATCAAAACCTGCGAGACGCTCGCCTTGTCTCTTCCGTTTCTTATCCAATATTCGATGCACAATCTTTAACCGTCAATTTATGATCTCCACTCTTTCGTCTTTACCCCTTATCTTGCCTCTCGCTCATGTCTTTTCTCGATAAACTCAATCCTCAGCAACGCGCCGCTGTCACAGCGGGAAACGGACCTGTTCTGGTCGTAGCCGGACCAGGGTCCGGAAAGACGCGCGTGCTCACGCAGCGCATCGCCTACTTAATTGCGGATCAGGGCGTGCGTCCCTGGCAGATTCTCGCGGTCACCTTTACAAACAAAGCCGCCAAGGAAATGCAAGAACGCGTAGAAGCGCTGTTGCATGAACAAGCGCTCGAAGGCATGATGATCGGCACGTTTCATTCGATCTGCGCGCGCATTTTAAGGAGAGAAGCCGAGCATTTACCCATCAAATCAAATTTTGTGATTTTCGATTCTGACGATCAGGAAAGGATCGTCAAAACGATCATCAAAGAATTTAACCTGAACGAGAAGTTGTATCGCGCGTCCAGCGTCCACGCTTCAATCTCCCGCGCTAAAAACGAGTTAATCTTGCCGGATGATTACCCGACCAACGTCTATCGCGATGAAGTCGTCAAGCGCGTCTATGCCGAATATCAAAAACGATTGGTTTCCATGAACGCAGTGGATTTTGACGATATTCTGTTATACGCCACGCGCCTGTTGGAAGACGTTCCGGCTGTGCGCGAAAAATACGCGCAACGCTTCCGCCATGTTTTAGTGGACGAGTTTCAAGACACGAACAGCGCGCAATATGCGTTGGTAAAACAACTTTCATCTCATCACGGGAATATTTTTTGCGTGGGCGACCCCGACCAATCGGTATACGCCTGGCGCGGCGCGGACTATCGCAACGTGCGCCGTTTTGAGCAGGATTACCGCGACGCTACCGTCGTCATGCTGGAACAAAATTATCGCTCGCGTCAAAATATCTTAGACGCGGCTATGGGCGTGATTGACCGCGCCCAAAACCGCCGCAAGAAAAAACTCTTCAGCGATCGCGGCGCAGGCGAAAAAATCTTCTTCTACGAAGCGCGAGATGATTACGGCGAAGCCGCGTTTGTAGTGGGCGCAATCGCGCAGTTAGTCGCCTCCGGCGAGTTCGAGCCGCGCGATTGCGCCGTAATGTATCGCACCAACGCCATGTCGCGTTTAATTGAAGAAGCCTTTTTACAAGCGCGGCTCCCTTACAAATTAGTCGGCGCGCAAAGGTTTTACGGAAGACGCGAAGTAAAAGATATGATCGCTTTTATGCGCCTCGTCCACAACCCAGCCGACGAAGCCAGCTTGGACCGCATCATCAACGTGCCGCCGCGCGGCGTGGGCGAAAAGACGTTAACCACGCTTCACGTTGCCGCCCGCCAAAATAACGTCTCGCCTTCCAGCATTTTGCTCGACCTAGCGCGCGGTTCAGATTCGCCGTATTACAAATTTTTCACCGGGCGCGCCGCGCTTCCGCTGGCGGATTTTGGCGGCATGTTCGTCAACTGGCGCGCGCTCGCGCAAAACGGCTCCGTTTCCGCGTTATTCGATCAGATCGTCAAAGATATTAATTATCAGGCTTATATCAAAGACGACGATTCAGAAGAGAGCGCCGACCGTTGGGAAAACGTGCAAGAGTTGCGGCGCCTCGCGCAGGAATACGACACGCGCACAATGGATGAGTTTCTTGAAAATATTGCATTAGTCGCCGACCAAGACACTATCACCGCCAATAACGCCCCCACTCTGCTCACGCTTCATGCCGCTAAAGGGCTGGAATATGGCGCAGTCTTCATTGTTGGGCTGGATGACGGCATCATTCCGCACAGCCGTTCGTTCGATGAACCCGAGCAAATGGAAGAAGAACGCCGCCTCTTTTATGTGGGTATCACACGCGCTAAAGACAGACTGTATCTCGTTCGTTCGCTCCAGCGCGGCGGACGCAACATGCGCGAAGAAACCTTCCCCTCGCGTTACCTGGACGACGTGCCAGCGAATCTGCTCGACGGCAAAACGCGCATGGGACGTTCTCTTTCATCTTCTTCATTCAAGACAAGCACACGCGGGCAAGCGCCTGAGACAAAGTGGCAGGCGTATCACGCCCCTCATCCCGCTTCTGCCGGAGGGAGAGTCGCAGAGACGCGGGAAGCCCAATATCGCGCCGGAACGCGCGTCAAACATCCTTCGTGGGGCATGGGCATCGTCCTCGACAGCAAGATTCAAGACGATGACGAGATCGTAGATGTAGTCTTTGAATCGGTTGGGATAAAAAGATTATCGGCGAGTCTGGCAAACCTAAAGATTCTCTAACCCTCTACTAGCAGCGCGCGCAACGCGAGCGCATACGATTTCCACCCAAACCCAGCGATCTTCCCTTTGCACACGGCTGAAATTAAAGAGGTATGCCGAAACTCTTCGCGCGCATACACATTAGAAATATGAACTTCGATCACAGGGATTTGAATCGCGCTGATCGCGTCTCGCAACGCGACCGATGTGTGGGTATATCCGCCAGGATTAAACGCCACGCCATTCGCCCACGTCCGCGCGTCGTGCAGAGCGTCGATCAATGCGCCCTCGCGATTCGATTGCAAGCATCTCACTTCCGCGCCTAATTCTTTTCCCAACTCGATCAACCTAGCATTGATGTCATCCAACGTCATCGAGCCGTACACATCAGGCTCGCGCGTGCCGAGCAAGTTCAGATTTGGACCGTGCAGAATCAGGATTTTCATCTTCAGCCTCGCACAGATCGTCCCGAAGATTGTGCGTACGCTGCAAAACGCCAACACAGTCTTCGGGACGAATCAACATCGCTTATATTAGATACGCCGCTAATCTATTTTGCTTATTCCGTGCAAATGCCTACGCGTCGAAACAATACGCCAAGCCGACCGTTCCAGGTCCCGTATGCGCGCCGATCGCCGGGCTGACCGACGAAAGAACAGATTCGACCGCATGCAATTTCTCTGAAGCAGTTTGCAGCGCGGCTCTCGCATTCGCCTCCGCATTGGCGTGCAATGTCGCCAAACGGATGTTTGACCGCCCTGCGCATTTCTCCGCGACCAACTCGATCACTTTCTCATGCGCCTTCTTGGTTGTGCGAACGCTGCCTGCCGGCTCCACCTTGCCGCCTTCTACGGTCAGAATCGGCTTGACATTCAGCATAGAGCCGATAAAACGCTTCGCGCTGCCGATGCGTCCGCCGCGATGTAGAAATTCAAGCGTTTCCACCACAAAAAAGACGCCGGTATTGGGACGAACTTTTTCCGCTAATTTCTGACAATCCGCCAGCGAAGCGCCGTCTGCCGCCGCGCGCGCCAACGCCATAACCTGAAATCCCAACGCCATACCGGTATTTTCGCTATCGAATAAAGCGATCTTATTCTTTGCAGAGGCTAACTCGTCGCAAGCCTGTCGCGCCGAAGCCAGCGTGCCGGAAAGTTTCTCAGAAATGAACGCGCCAAACACATCGTACCCCTGCTCAAGCAAGCTGCTAAATGCTTTATGAATATCCGCAGGCGTGGCTTGCGAAGTGGACGGCATCACCTTTGAAGTCGCCAGCCTCGTATAAAATTCCGACGGCGTGATCGTAACTCCGTCCAGAAACGTCTCGTTGCCAAAAATAACAGCTAACGGAGCAACTGTAATATTTAACTGTTTACAGATCTCCTCAGGGATATACGCCGAGCTATCGGTCACAATCGCAGTTTTAGACATGTTTTCTCCTTGGAAGAATTTAATCCTATTAACCCACAATCTTCGCTTAAGTTTCAGTCGCCAAGACAGATTCTAAATCTGTCGCATCTACTAATTCGACCTTGCCGATCGTTACTGGCAACGCAAAGCGGATGGACTTCGCATTCTTCTTTTTATCCACCCTCATCGCGCGGATGATTTCCTCACGCGGCAACTCTGCTGGGATGCGAGTCGGCAATCCCAATTTAGTCAACGTGGACTCAATCGCTTCATCCGACCCTCGAACTGCCACGCCAACCCTGACAGCATACGCCGCCTCGACTACCATCCCAATCGCAACGGACTCGCCGTGACTCAACTTGAATCCGCTGACGAGTTCCACCGCGTGCCCGACCGTGTGACCCAGATTCAACGCCGCGCGGATTCCCTTTTCGTACGGGTCCTCTTCGATGATCTTTATCTTCACCGCCATCGCGCGTTTAACGATCTCTTCCAAGTTATCTTTCACCCAACCCATTCCATTGGAACACAACCCAAATAATTCGGGGTCGGAGATAATCCCATGCTTGACTACCTCCGCCATGCCAGAACGCAGGTCGCGGTCGCTGAGGGTGCGCAAAAGGCTGGGGTCAGCCAGAACCAGCTTGGGAGGGTGGAAAGAACCGATGAGGTTTTTCCCCTCGGGTAAGTCGAATCCAGTTTTGCCTCCGATCGAAGCATCCACCATTGCGAGCAGAGTCGTCGGCACGACGATCCAATCAATGCCGCGCATGTACGTGGACGCGGCAAAACCAGCCAGATCGCCGACCACGCCGCCGCCGAGGGCAACGACCGTGCTTTTGCGGTCGAGTCCGTTTTCGAGGAAGGCTTTCCATAAACGGGAAACGGTTTCAAGATTTTTATGTTCCTCGCCAGCAGGGATGATGATGGATTTCTCGACGTTGATTTTGTCGAGATGATGTTTGGCAACATTTTCGTCGGTGACGACGATCGAATTGTCGTGGGACAAATTAGAAATTTGTCCTACATGGACATCATACTCACCCATCGCGGAGAGATGATGGCGACCAAGCAATGTTTGAATTTCACCCGAAAGTTGTTCGGGGCTTTTATTATCCACGCGAATTTTCAGAGGGAAGGAGGCGTAATGGTCGGCACGAGATTCAAGGTATTCGGAAAGTTTTGTTTTCAAATCGCCAGCCAACAAGGGACGCTCGTTCGGGTCGTTTTGCAGCCGTTCGATTAACGTTGGCAAATCCGCTGTAAGCAAAATCACTTTGCCATGCGATTCGACGAGCAGGCGATTTTCACCATTCAATAACGCGCCACCACCGAGGGCGATAATGCTTTCTTTGCTTTCGGTAATTTGTTTCAGCGACTCTGTTTCCATGTCGCGCACTTTGGACATGCCGTGCTTCTCAACGATATGAGAAATGGACATCCCTGCATTAATCTCAATGACTTGATCTGAATCTACAAACGGTAAACACAGATTATCGGCGAGGAGTTTTCCGATTGTTGATTTGCCAGAACCCGAAGGACCATAAAGAAAAATATTGCTCATCACTATTCCCAAAACACATGCGGAGTATTGTCCATTTGCAAATCATCGAGCGTTGCTTTGCGTAAGGATTCAAATCGCGGCTTGATCTCGCTCATCGAGTCACCGCCGAGTTTTTCGAGTAGGGCATCCGCCAGCACGAACGCGACCATCGCTTCCAAGATCGGAACGGCGCGAGGCACGGGGCAAAAATCGGAGCGTTCGTATTTGGTGGGAGCATCTTCGCTGAGGGCAAGGTCAACAGTTTGTTGAGGCGTGAGAGTCGTGGCGATCGGTTTCATCGCGGCGCGGATGATGATCGGCTGTCCGTTAGAGATTCCGCCTTCGGTGCCGCCTGCGCGGTTCGAGGTACGAGTTACGGAGTTACGAGTTACGAGTTGCAAGGCGTCGTGCGCCTGCGTGCCGAGGCGTTTGGCGTTTTCGAATGCGTCGCCAACTTCGATACCTTTGATGGCTTGCACCGACATGACCGCCAGCGCAAGTTTTGCCTCGAGGCGTTTGTCCCATTGGGCGAAACTTCCCAAACCAACAGGAAGATTCAACGCGACGATCTCAAGGATTCCGCCCAGCGTATTTTTTCCGTGGATCGCTTTTTCGATTTCATCTCGCATCTTTTGCGCGGACGTGGGGTCTGGGCAACGCACATCGGACTCTTCCGCACGCTGGAAACGTTCTTCGTAGGGCATGTTGCCGAAGTCTGTTTGAATCTCGCCGATGGAGGCAACGTATCCGCCGACGACGATGTTGAACTGCGCGAGAAAATGTTTGCACACCGCGCCGACCGCGACGCGCATGGTCGTTTCTCGCGCGGAGGCGCGTTCGAGCACGGGACGTAAATCTTTGTAGCCGTATTTGACCGCGCCTGTTAAGTCCGCATGCCCTGGGCGCGGACTCGTCATCGGCTCGACGGCTTTGCCCCTCCACTTAATATGATCGGCATTTTCGACGAGCATGGCAATCGGCGCGCCTGTCGTTTCTCCCGCCATCACGCCGCCGAGGATTTGCACGGTGTCGTGTTCGATCTTCATGCGTCCGCCCGAACCGTATCCCTGTTGGCGGCGGGTCAATTCTTTGTTGATGATGTCGGGCGTGAGGGGAAGTCCAGCAGGGATACCGTCGAGGATCGCGGTGAGCGAGGGTCCGTGTGATTCGCCTGCGGTGAGGAAGCGTAGGGGCATAAGGGGCTCCGAGTGGAAAGTGGAAAGTCAGTGAGCAGTAATCAGTGATCAGGAAAGATGAAAGAGGAAAGGCTTACGGTTCGATGCTTTGATAGAGAGTTTCGCGCGGAGGGGTGTGTCCTGTCCAGGTTTCGAAGGAGAGGGCGGCTTGTTCGATGAGCATACCGAGTCCTGTGGCGGCGTGGAGTCCTTGTTGGCGGGCTTCTCCAACCAATTTTGTTTCTCTTGGGTTATACACTAGATCATAAATTGTGGCATGAGGAGGCAAGGTTGTGTTTTCGGGGAGGGGGGAAGAATTTATGTTGGGGGTCATGCCTAATGGAGTGGTGTTGACTATCAAATGGAAAGTGGAAAGTGGGAGGTTGGTAAAACTCGTACTGCGGATTGCGTATTGCGTAAAGGACGTTGCGAGTTCTTGCGCTTGTTCGATGCGACGTGCAGAGATGGTTACGTTCCAACCGTCATTCAGTAATGCGTACACAACAGCGTGCGCCGAGCCGCCTGCTCCAAAAACGATTGCCGATTTTTCCCTCACCCCTGCCCCTCTCCCAAAGGGAGAGGGGGATTCTGCGAGGAATTTTCTCAAATCCGCCAAAAATCCAGCCGCATCGGTGTTATCTCCGATCAACTTATCATCACGCATGTAGATCGTATTCACCGCTCCGATGGCTTGGGCTGTGGGAGTCAACTCATCGAGAAACTCGATCACATGTTGTTTGTGCGGAATGGTGACGTTGAGTCCGTGTAACTCGCCTGTGCGGAGGCGGGCGAGCAAGTTTTTCAATCCTTGTTTGTCGTCTGGGGGAATAGGGAATAGGGAATAGTCGCCTTGTAAGTTGCAAGCCTTTAATGCGGCGGCATGAATGGTTGGCGATAACGAATGGCTTAATGGGTAGCCGATGAGACCGAGATAGAAGTTTGGCAAGATTTCTCCCTCACCCTAGCCCTCTCCCAATGGGAGAGGGGACTCGTAGCGCGTCGAGAACTTCAAAATAATTCGGAAATGTTTTGGAGACACAGGATGGATTTTGAATCGTGACGCCATCGAAGCGCAGACCAATGAGGGAGAACGCCATTGCCATGCGGTGGTCGTTGTAGGTTTGGATGGTGGCAGATTGGAGTGTTTCGCAAGGATAGATTGTCATGCCGTCTTCGTGTTCGTCCACTTGGACGCCGAGGCGGGCGAGTTCGGCGCAGGTGGCATGGACGCGGTCCGTTTCTTTGTGGCGGGCGGAGGCGATGCCGCGAATGCGGGTGGGCGTGGAGGCAAAAGGCGCGATCGCCGCGAGGGTTTGGGCGGTGTCGGGGAGGTCGCGCAGGTCTACGTCAATGCCGCGGAGTTCGGAGTGACCAGTGACCAGTAAACAGTGATCAGTTTCTTCGGCGGTGCATCCCATTTGAGTTAACACATCGAGAAATTTGATGTCACCTTGCACGGAGTTGCGAGAGATGTTCTCCACTTTGACGGTTCCTCCGCAGATGGCTGGCGCGGCGAAGAAGTAGGAGGCGGCGGAGGCGTCGGATTCAACAAGATACGAGTTACGAATTACGTGTTGCGTATCTTGTAACTCGTAACTCGTAAGCGGCACGGTAAATGCCTTATATCCATCACGTTGAACTTCAACTCCGAAGTCTTGCATGATGGCGATGGTCATGTCTACGTAGGGTTTTGAATTCAGTTCGGTGGTGAGTTCGATTTCGATGGGAGTTTGCGCGTACGGAGCAACCATGAGCAGGGCGGAGAGGAATTGAGAGGAGATGTCGCCTGCGATTTTGGTTTTGCCGCCTTTCAAGCCTGATGCAGAGATTCTCACTGGAGGGCAAACCTGCTGTCCACTTTCCACTTTCTGTAATGGCTGAATATCACAGCCCAATTGCCCAAGCGCATCTACCAAATCGCCGATGGGACGTTCGCGCATGCGCGGCTCTCCATTTAAAACATACTCGCCGTGACCGAGCGTCAGAAACGCGGAGAGGAATCTTGCGGCGGTGCCCGCGTTGCCGATGAAGAGTTCGGCTCGCGCGGCTGGGATTCTTCCGCCCAAGCCCGTGACGGTCATCTCAGAGTTTGTATCGTCGAGTTGAACGTCAAAGCCCAACTCTTGTAATGCTTGAGCGAAATATTTTGAATCGTCCGAGAATAGCGCGTTGGTTAATTTTGTTTTGCCGCTTGCAAGAGCCGCAATGAGCAGGGCGCGATTCGTCAGCGACTTGGAGCCAGGGACGCGGACGGCGGCGTTGAGGGGGTGGGAGATGGATGTGATGCGCATTGAGGAGTAGAGGAGTAGAGGATTAGAGAATAGAAAGTAGAGAGTGGAGATTGGAGGATTAGAGAGTGGAAATTGGAGATTTGTGGGTTATCTCTTGATAAGCAAACCGCGACTTATTCAACAATTCTTCCATCTGAAAGTAGTTTTCGTTCTGCAAATTTTCTTCGAGTTCCGTTAGCGATGCGCGAAACGACTGGATCGCGCTCAAAACATTTTCACGATTCGATTGCAAAATGCCGATCATCATGCGCGACGGGGTGTCTGCAAGGCGCGAGTTGGAGCGGAAACCAGGTCCGATGAATTCAACAAACTCCTTCGGCAGGGTGTTGACCAAAGCCGAAGAAAGCAGGAAGGGCAAATGACTTGTACATGCCAGGGCGCGGTCGTGCGCTTCGGCGGACATTTCAATACAATTCGCGCCGACGGTTGAAATCATTTGTCGAGCCGCCGATTTCGCCTTTGGCGTAGTCCGCGTTGATGACGTGATCGCGAACGGCGCGTTTTGATATAGATTTGCATCCGCATGTTCGAGACCAAGTTTTTCCTTGCCGCAGATCGGGTGCGCGCCGATGACTTCAAAATTTTCAGGCAATTGATCCATCGATTCGAGGATCAACTTTTTTGTCGAACCCAAGTCCATCACGATGCAGGGTTGCGTAATGAAAGACGGCAGTTTTGGAATGATGTCTACAATCGCATTGACGGGAGTCGCCAGGATCAACACATCGAGTTGAGGCAGGGAGGACAAGTCGCTTGAGGCGTGGTCAACGATTCCTACGGCGAGAGCAAGCTCAACCGTGGGAAGATGCGCGTCGAATCCGATCAGGCGGGCGCGCTTCCCTTTGAGACCCATCGCCAGCGAGCCGCCCATGAGTCCCAATCCAAGAATCCCAATGACAGAATCTTCGAGCGAAAAGCCATCCTCCATGAATCACCAGCCCACAGCGACAGGTTTGTTGACGGGCGCGATGCGGCGACCCATCACCTCGGCGATGGCTTTCACTTGCTTGACCATCTCGGCAAATTTTTCGGGCTTGAGCGATTGCTTGCCATCGGACGCGGCTTTCGCGGGATCGGGATGCACCTCGACGATGATGCCATCAGCGCCTGCCGCGATGCCCGCGCGCGCGATGGGCGCGACATAATCGTAATGACCTGTGGCGTGCGATGGATCGAGGATGACGGGAAGATGCGTTAAATTTTTCAAAACGGGAATCGCGTTGATGTCGGTCGTGTTGCGCGTGGACGTTTCGAATGTGCGGATGCCGCGCTCGCACAAGATGACCTGCTTGTTGCCGCCCGCGAGAATATATTCGGCAGACATGAGCAGTTCTTCGATGGTGGCGCTGAGACCACGTTTGAGCAAAACACTTTTGCGCGTTTCACCAAGCATCCGCAGAAGATTGAAATTTTGCATGTTGCGCGCGCCTACTTGAAAGACATCCACGTAGTTCAACATGAGATCGAGTTGCACTTGCGACATGATCTCGACGACGATGGGCATGCCCGTTTGTTCGCGCGCCTCGGCAAGATATTCGAGTCCCTCTTCGCCGAGTCCTTGAAACGCATACGGCGACGTGCGCGGTTTGAAGACTCCGCCGCGCAACGCGTTCGCGCCCGCTTCTCTCACGGCGTGAGCGGTCTCCAAAATTTGACTCTTCGACTCGACCGCGCACGGGCCCGCGATGATGACAATATCGTCGCCGCCGACGTGGAAGCCGTCAATCGGGAAAACGGAATTTTCAGGATGCACTTGCCGCGAGCCAAGTTTGAACGGTTGCGAGATTCGTTTCACTGATTCAACTCCATCGAGGATTTCAAACGGGTCGAGCGACGGGATGTTGACTTCGCCCACCGCGGCGACGATGGCGGTCTCCGTTCCATAGGTAATATGCGGCGTTAATCCGTGTCTTTTGATAGCGTTCACGACTCCTTCTATTTGTTGCGGGGTATAACTCGGGTTCATAATGACGATCATGGTGGTTTCTCCTGGTGATAGATGATGGATTGTGAAGGGTGAAGATTGGTAGACAAGTAGACAGGGATACGAGTTGCGAGATACGAGTTACGACTTTTTTCCGTGTCTGCCTGTTTACGTGTTTCCGTGTTTACCTGTTTACGTATTTACGTTCTCACTGCGCCGCAACCAGATCGGGTCTCAACTTTACGGCATCTCGCAAATAAACATGGGTGATTTCATTTTGCGGCACGTCGGTATTCCATTGGATTAAAACCCGAATCACTCGCGACAGGCTGTTTGGCACAGGGATCTCGCGCGCGCACATCATCGGGACGAGTCCCCAGCCGATCTGCCGCGCCCCCTCTGCGGGGAAGGTGGAGGCGAGATCGTCGGTGACGGTAAAGAGCGCGCTGGCGATGTCTTCGGGGATCATCCCTGCGTTGGAGTCGAGAATCGCTGTGAGCAATTCCCGCGTCGCTTCGAGGATGAGGTCTGGTTCGTCTGCGGCGACAGTGATCGCGCCTCGGATTCCGCGTGTGGGCATACATGGCTCCTGTGTAGCGCGAGATAGTATCTCGCGCTACGAATAAAATAAAAGAGCGAGACCGTATTGGTCTCGCTCTTTGCGTGAACAGAGTTATTTTCTGTCTACTTAAGCGCCGCCAACGGCAACCGAGTCTCGGAAACCGTAAAAATAAAAGTACGCAAACCAGCGGGCGGTCTTAAGCATGTCAAGCGTTATTCTATGTCGATGAAGCGGATGCGTCAAGGGGCAATTTCAGTCGGCATTGTATGCCTTGTATAAGAGCCTAACGCGCGCAACGTCAAAGCGTATTCGCTCAGGCGCTCGAGCGCGCGCTTAATCGTTTCTTCATAAGTCGCGCCGAGGAAGTCCACATAGAAAAGATAGTCCCAAGGTTTTCCCTGCAACGGACGCGACTCAATTTTAGTTAGGTCAATATCGCGTAAAGCAAATACGCTCAGCGCCTTAAAGAGCGCGCCAGGCTGATTCTTTAACGTAAACACGATTGAGGTCTTCGCGTTTTCACCCGGTTGAATCTCGGCTTTTGAGATCGCAAGAAAGCGCGTGTAATTTTCAGCGTTATCCTCAACGCTTTCTTCAAGGACATGCATGCCATACAAGTCTGCCGCGCGACGCGAAGCGATTGCGGCGGTATCGCGCGCGCGCGACTCGCTCAATATTTTCACGCTCCCTGCCGTATCATAGACCGGTTCAGGCTGGATGTCGTGACTCTTCAAATAATCTGCGCACTGCGCCAACGCCTGCGGATGACTAATCGCTTTTTTAATCTCCGAGAATTCCGCGCCGGGTATAGCGATCAAACAATGCCGCACGCGCAGAAATCGTTCTCCTACTATTCGCAAATCATGGCGTAAAAGCAAGTCATAATTTTGATGAATGCTCCCCGCCAGCGAATTTTCGACGGGGATTAAAGCCGCTTCGCACGCACCCGACTCAACCGCGCTGAATACCGCATCAAACGATTCGCACGGGTAAGATTCGACTTTTCCAAAATGTTCGAACAAAGCCTGCTCGCCATACGCGCCCGGTTCGCCTTGAAATGCAACTCGCATCGTCAACTCCACGTCACAATTCTATTAATTTACAAGAAGTTCTTGAGGCAAATCTTTCTAATACTGTTTATTCTGCGCTCTCGAAAATGTCCATTCGCTCTGTGAGCAAACCAGCCGAATACGACAAACCCGTCTTCTCGCGGACAAGTTCCATCGTCGCCTGGGCTTCGATTTGTATACGACGAATCCCTTCCATTAATGCATCGCGCGGAATGGTCGGATGCGCAAGGAAATAAGCGCGTTTCTCGCGTATCGGTTCGAGAAAATCGTTCAACGCTTTTGCAAGTTTTTTCTTCACTTCCACATCGCCCACCTTGCCAGCGCGATAACGCTCTTTCAAATCTTCCACTTCCGCTTTAGCGGGATTAAATGCGTCGTGGTAGATAAAGACCGGGTTGCCCTCCACAGTTCCCGGGTCGGTGGCGCGGAGGCGTTTCGGGTCAGTGAACATGCTCATCACCTTCCGATTCACCGTCTCGGCGTCATCGGAAAGATAGATCGCATTATCCAGCGACTTACTCATCTTACTTTGACCGTCCGTGCCGACCAGCAACGGAACGTCGCCGATGATGGCTTCAGGTTCAGGGAAGATCTCGCCGTAGAGGTTGTTGAAACGGCGCGCGATCTCACGGGCAAGTTCGACGTGCGATTGGTTGTCGCGCCCCACCGGGACAACCTGCGCGCGCGGCAGCAAAATATCCACCGCTTGCAAAACAGGGTAACCCAGCAACCCGAACGGCATGGTATCCATATTGGCGTCTCGCGCCATATCTTTAAGCGAAGGGATGCGTTCTAAGCGCGGCACGCTGACCAACATTTCAAAAAGCAGATTTAACGAGTAAGTTTCAGGAATCGCCGATTGAACAAAGATGGCGCTGACGTCGGGGTCAATACCGACGGAGAGATAATCCAACGTCATCTCGCGGATAAAGGATGGAATCTCACGAATATAATTCGGCTCGGGTTTAGTCGTCAGCGTGTGCAGATCGGCGATAATAAAAAACGATTCGTATTGGCGCTGTAAACGCACGCGATTCTCAAGCGAGCCGACGTAATGTCCGAGATGCAATCGTCCTGTAGGACGATCGCCGGTTAATAGCCGGGGTTTGGCGGTCATACTATTCCTTTCATACGGATGGAGCGCTCCATGCGCCGACGAATGCGTCTACGGTCGCTCGATCGAATAAGATCAATTTCACTATTTTAAGGCTTGATGAATTGCGCTCAAAATACGCTTCCATCGCCGACGTAATGACGCGCGCCGCGCGCTCTTTCGGAAAGCCAAAAATGCCCGTCGAGACGGCTGGGAATGCGATTGAAGTACACGCAAGTTCGTCGGCAACGCGCAACGCGCCGGTAACAGCGTGGAATAATTTCTCATCTTCATCGCCGCTGCCCCACACCGGACCGACGACATGGATTACAAATTTCGCAGGGAGCGCCCCTCCAGAAGTCCACGCTGGATGCGTATGCGAGACGAGTCCGCGCTGGCGAATCCACTCATCCGATTCTCGCTGTATTGCTTCTCCGCCTTGTTTCGAGATCGCCCACGCCACCCCGCCCCCATGCTGCAAACGTTCATTCGCCGCATCAACAATCGCATCTGCTTTCTCAGCCGCGATGTCGCCTTGCGCAATCTGGATCGTTTGACCGGTAGATAGGGTTCGTTCTTTCACAAGAACGCTCATGCGATGATTGTACCTCGTTAAAAGAATAGAGCGAGAGAGTTTCTCTCGCCCTATAAAATTTATTGCGCTTTTGCGACCACTGCGGCAAACGCCTGCGGATCGCGGATCGCTATATCGGACAACATCTTGCGGTTGAGCTCGATATTTGCTTTCCTCAACCCTGCCACTAACTTGCTGTAGGTCGTTCCATTCAGACGCGCGGCGGCGTTGATGCGCACGATCCACAATTTGCGCAAGTCACGTTTGCGCACGCGGCGGTCGCGCGTGGCGTACCACATGCTTTTCAGCATCGCCTCGTTAGCGCGGCGGAACAAGCGATTCTTTGTGCCGCGCTGCCCTTTGGTAAACTTCAAAACTTTCTTATGGCGTTTATAGCCCTGGGGGCCGCCTTTTACTCTCATGCTTTACTCTCCTGCAAACTCGCGGGCGTCAATGACGTTGAAGCGCCATTCGTTGCGCACACCCGAAAGCCGCAACTAAAAAAACAGATGCGTCATGGAGCGGATCGAAATCCGCCTTAATCCATATTCGGCGCCAAACGTTTAATGCGTTTGACGATCTTGCGGCCCTTTACTTCGTGCATTTCAGTCAGCTGCGCTTTGGTGCGCTTCGACGTGTTGCGGCGCAAGTGGCTCTTGCCGCCTTTTGTGCGCACAAGTTTGCCCGAGCCCGTCAACCGAAAGCGCTTCGAGGTCGCTTTGTGGGTTTTGAGTTTTAACTTACCCGTAGTCTTCGCTTTGCGAGGCATCTCGCTCTATCTCCTTTCAAAGGTTTACAATAAGAACCGCGGGGCTATGCCTTCCCGCCCGCGGATTTCCTCAATCTTTGGGACTTGCCAGTACCGCCGACTTAAGTCGGCATTACGCTGGCGCTTCTTTCTCAGAAGCGGTTGGTTCCGCCTTCTCCTTCTTCTTGACGGCGCCTTTGCTCGGCGCCAACACTACCAGCATCGTGCGCCCTTCCATTTGAGGCGCCGCTTCCACCACGCTGACGTCTTCCAGCGAGGCGGCGATCTCCTTCAGGTCTTCCAGCGCGATCTCAGGGTAATCCATTTCACGTCCACGGAATTTAACCGTTACGCGAACTTTGTTGCCCGCCAGCAACCAACGGCGAGCGTCGTCCACTTTGAAGCCGCGATGCGCCACGTTCGTCTTAGGGCGCAGGCGAATCTCTTTGACCTCGATCTTCGTCTGCGATTTCTTCGCTTCGCGTTCTTTTTTGGCTCGTTCGTAAATGAACTTGCCAAAATCCATCACGCGACAAACCGGCGGATTGGCATTAGGCGAAACTTCAACAACATCCAACTCGGCGTCGCGAGCGATCTGCAAAGCCTGCTTCATCGAAACTACCCCAATGTTTTCACCGTTGGGACCGATCAAACGAACTTCGGCAACCCGAATGCCTTCATTGACTCGAAAATCTATGGCGCTGATATGCTTCTCCTATTGACACGACAAATCCAGCCTTGGGCTGGCTCAAAGTGGACGAATGATACCACGCCCGTAGAGGAATCGTCAATTGAATGCCCAACCTTTTCAAGTATGATCGGATATATAGTGTAGAAGATGATAGACGAATTCAAAGCCATCAAACGTTTGAAACAGGGCGATATTGGCGGGCTGGAGACGCTGGTCAGCCATTATCAGGTAAAGGCTGTGCGCACAGCGTATCTCATCACGCGTGAAGTTGGACTAGCGGAGGATGTAGTGCAGGATTGCTTCGTGCAGGCGTACCGCTCGATACGCAGATTCGATTCATCGCGTCCTTTCGAGCCGTGGTTCATGCGGAGCGTGGTCAATGCGGCAGTGAAGGTGATGCAAAGGTCGGCGCGGCAGGTTGAGATGGGGGACGATACGGATGAATCGCTGTTTGCGGAAATCGCCGCGAGAGTCGAATCGGTCGAGGAGCAGGTGGAATCTATCGAAGTCCAAAATCAAATCTGGGACGCCATGCAGGAGTTATCGCCGCGTCAGCGGGCTGTCATTGTCCAAAGATATTTTTTAGAGATGAGCGAAAAAGAGATGGCGGAGGAATCGGGCGTCGCGGCTGGCACGATCAAATGGCTATTGAACGCAGCCCGCGAACGTCTGCGCGGACTGCTCGCGGAAAGGGACGAGGAATGAACGAGAATCGCTTGAAAGTTGCGTTGGAATCCATTGCTCGCCGCGGCGTTCCAGAAGATGTTAATTTGATGCCGTATATCGCGGCTCGACTTGAAAGGAAAACGTTGATGACAACACTTCGCGCGCGACCTTTATTGATGACCGTAATCATCGTATTGGCGATCCTTGTGATGACTGGTGTTGCCTATGCCATCGGTAAATCGCTTGAATATATTCCCGGCTTTGGTCTTATTGAGCAGGGGACGCCGATTCGGGTCTTGAAGGAACCGGTGAGCTTGACGAAAGATGGCGTGACAGTGACTGTGCATCGCGCTATGCTGACGCCGGACAGAACTGACATTGCCTACTCCGTTTCAGGCGTGCCGCACTCGGCGTATCCCGAAGGCGAGACTGTGATGGGTAACTGTATTGATGAAAGTTCTGAACCATACCTGCGCCTGCCCGACGGATCAAGAATTTATGCGGGACGGTTTTTGACTACGCCTGTTCCTGCGGACGTGAACGAGGCTGTGTTCGTCATGCCGTGCATTTTCAACACCCTGCCCGGCGCTGTTCCTGAAAATTGGGAATTGCCTCTGCAATTCATCCCCGCGCCGCCGGAGTTGACCGTTATCCCTGTAACGATTCTTCCCTCTTTGCCCCCCGAACCGATCTCAACCACCGGCGCGGAAAACCCTCTGACAATCACGAAAGTTCTCGACATTGGAGACAGTTTTGTTCTGATGGGCGAATTTCGTTATGACGCGCTTGGGACAATCTCTCACGACAATGTTTTCGCCGACGGTTCATGGTTGTGGGTCAAAAGCGTGAAGGTAATCGATTCGATTGGATCGGAAATTCCAAGTATCTTGAGCAACGATATTGTATGGCCCACGCCCAGCCAGCCGAATGCCGAAGTGTGGGGTTATCAGGTTGATAAAAATTTCGTCCCGTCGCTGACAATATATTATGAGGTTGAGCGCATTATTCCCATTGGAGCAGAGGAGCAGGCTGAGGTTACATTCGACGTAGGGACCAATCCGCAAGACGGGGATGTGTGGACGATGAATCGGGATTTCAATCTCGGCGGCTATAACATTCGGCTCGTTTCAGTCACTTCGGATTACTATGGGTATAACTTTAACTTCAAAGCCGACCCCGGCGCAAGCGCAAACGCGATCAATGTGGAGATTGTTGGGTATCTGCCCTATTGCGGTGGCGGTGGCGGTGGCGGAGAATATCCTGAGGAGTTTACTCGCAGTGTTTGTTACGGCGGCGCGGTCCCATTTCCCAATGGAAAGTTGACCGTGCTTATCCGTTTTCAGGCTTTGAAAAGAGAGAATCAAACTTATCAATTGGCATGGAGTCCAAACACCGCGCAGCCGTTCGTTACGCCAACGCCGCGCCCGGATGTATGCCTGACGCTCGAGAGGTGGAATCAATTGGCGGGGCGGAATGACGCGCTTCCGGCTGGAGTAAGCGGCAAAATTGTCACAACCGTTAACGAGGGCGGGATGTTACCCGCGACCTACGTCAGTAATTTGGATGGAACAAACCTGCAGAAGATTGGCATCGGCGCGTGGCCCTCGCTTTCCAACGATGGAACGCAATTGGCGTACAGCGCTCAGGATGGTTTGCATGTGGTTAATCTGACAAGCGGACAAAACTCAGCGCTAGGCATGGACGGTTATCGCATGATCTGGTCGCCGGACGACACGCGCTGGATGTTTACCAATACGTTCAATATGTATATCGTCAATGCCGATGGTTCAGGGTTACAGACAATCAATATTCCCTCTGGGCAGGTACTCGCGCCTGTGGGCTGGCTGTCCGATAATCAAACGATTGTGTATAGCACACTGAGCGGAGATGGGTTTAATCTCAAAACCTATAACTTGCAGAGCGGTGAAACAAAAGATTTATTCACGATCCACAATAAGGCAGGCTATGGCGCGATCTCGCCTGACGGACAATGGATCGTTTTCGCCGACCGACAATTCGGCGAAACGAACTGGGGAATTTACATCTCGCGGCTGGACGGATCGGAACGCAAATTGGTTGTGGAACCTGAGGTTACAACTGCCTTCATGTCGGTTTGGGGTCCGAATGGACAGTGGTTGGTCGTCAACACGCGGGATGCGAATGACAAAAACATACCTATCTTGGTCAATCCGTTCACTTGCGAAAT
>BQMV01000004.1 GCA_022181005.1 Anaerolineaceae bacterium
GCACCCGCTATGGACGGCGGCATGTACGATCACGCCGCCACGCAAGCGAATCTCGACGCATTGAAAAAACGCGGCGTATCTATTCTTGAACCAGCCGAGGGACATCTCGCTTCAGGATTAATCGGCAAAGGACGCCTGCCCGAAACCTCCGAACTTATCGGGCGAATCCGCCTCAGTCTCGGACGAAGCGGCTCGCTTGCTCAGCGGAGCGTCGTCGTTGCCGCCGGCGGGACTCAGGAGCCGCTCGACCCGGTGCGCATATTGACAAATCATTCTTCGGGCAAGCAAGGATACGCCCTCGCGCAAGCCGCGCTCGACGCCGGCGCGCGCGTAACGCTGATCTCAGCGCCGACCTCGTTGACACCTCCCGTCGGCGCAAAGGTGGTCCACGCGCAAACGGCAAAACAGATGCTCGACGCCGTATTGATAGAAATAGCGCGCGCCGACGTTCTGATCATGGCGGCAGCGGTGGCAGACTTCCGTCCAAAAAACACGGCGAAGGATAAGATCAAAAAGGAAGGCGGCATCCCGCAGATCGAACTTGAAGCGACCGACGATATTTTGAAAGCGGTTGCAAAGAAGAGACTTGAAACGCCCGCGTTACGCGCGGTGATCGGGTTTGCCGCCGAATCGCAAAATCTGCTTGAAAACGCCGAGAACAAGTTACAATCGAAAGGCTTAGACATAATCGCGGCAAACGACATCTCCGCTTCTGATGCGGGGTTCGCCGTTGACACGAATCGAATAACATTACTGTTCGCGGATGGGCGCAAAGAAACGCTGCCGCTAATGAGCAAAATGGAATCGGCTGAAATCATGATCGAACGAATCGCACAATTGTTGGAGTGATATGCGGGTTTTAGTTATCTCAGATATTCACGCGAACTACACTGCGCTCGAAGCCGTATTGAAAGACGCGGGCGAAGTAGACGAAACGTGGTGCCTTGGCGACTTGGTTGGGTACGGACCCGACCCGAACGCCGTGGTGGAAGAAGTGCGCGCCATGAAGAACCTCACCTGCCTGCTTGGCAACCACGACGTAGCGGCAATCGGACGCATTCCGCTCGAAACCTTCAACAACGAAGCGCGCCGCGCGTTGGAATATCATGAAAAAGTTTTGAGCGCGGAAAACATGGAGTACTTGCGTTCGTTGCCGCAAAATCTGAAAGTGCGCGAAGGCGTCAGCCTCGTGCATGGCAGTCCGCGCGATTCAGTTTGGGAATATATTTTGAATACGCTCTCGGCGCGGCTCAATTTCGATTATTTCACCACGCCGTGGTGTCTGGTCGGGCATACGCATCTGCAATGTATGTTCCGCCTCAACGAGAAGACCAATCGCGTGACGCGCGACCCGATCGTTCCGGGCGAAATTCTCCACTTAAACCCAAAACTTATTTTAAACCCCGGCTCGGTAGGGCAGCCGCGCGACCGCGATCCGCGCGCGGCATACGCTTTGTACGATACCGAAGCCAAAACATGGGAGCCGCGACGCGCACCTTACAACATCGCAGAGGTACAGAAGCGTATCCGCGACGCAAAACTCCCCGAGAAACAAGCGGTTCGGCTGGCGGAAGGCTGGTAATTCGTAATTGAGCAATCGGCGCTTGGAGGGTTAGAGAATTGGAGCATTGAGAGCAGAGATTGGAAACTGGCTGATGGAAGCGGAACTTTCAAAGAGCCAATTCGTCTATAGAGTGAAATCACTTTGCTCTATCAAGGAGAAGAAAACATGAAACGCCCAATTTTGATCATCCTGTCGGCAGCGCTCGCTTTTGTCCTCGTCGGTTCGTTGCTGGTGAATATATTCGGTCTGCAAGTAGGAAGGATGTATAGCGACATGTCCTACGAACTCCCCGGTTACCGCGAGGGCGGAGCGCCCGATGCTTTTGCGCTAGCCTCACCGGCGAGATTTATCAGCACTCCGTTGTCACTGTCCATCGACGAGGCGCAAAACTCATTCACCGCCAAGTCGCAAGAGCGCATGGTCATTCAGAATGCGGACCTTGCCATTGTAGTCACAGACCCAAAGACGCGCATGAGCGAGATTGCGGACATGGCGAAAGCAATCGGCGGATTCGTCGTCTCGTCCAATTTGTACACGACCAATTACGGCGCCAATTACGCGGAAGCGCCGGAAGCGACGATCACCATCCGCGTGCCGCAAGAGAAAATAGACGATGCGCTTGAAGCTATCAAAAAAGACGCGGTCAAAGTTAATTACGAGAATCGCTCCAGCGACGACGTTACCAGCGCCTATGTAGATTTACAGTCGCGCCTGAAAGCCAAGCAAGCCGCCGAGAAGAAATTACTGGAATTCCTCGATCAAGCTGCCGATACCGAAGACGTACTGGCGGTCTACATCCAACTTCAGCAAATCCAAAGCGACATTGAAGTATTGAAGGGACAGATTCAATATTACGACGAATCGGTCGCTCTTTCCGCGATCAGCATACGCCTGATCGCCCAAGAGACCATTCAGCCCGTAGAGGTCGGCGGCTGGAAGTTGCAAGGCGCCGCCAACGACGCGGTTCAAGATCTGGTCTACTTCACGCAAAGATTTGCCCGCTCTATAATTCGCTTCGCGTTGTTCATCCTGCCGTCGTTCATTCTACTCGCCATTCCGCTCTACTTGTTCTTCCTCATCGCGCGCGGGTTCTATCGTAAATTCCGCAAGCCGAAAGCCATCGAAGCCGCGCAAGAAGAAAAGAAATAAGCGCGCCGCACAAACCCTTTCCCCCTCTCCCAGCCGGAGAGGGGTTTTTATTTTGCTTTATAATCTTCGCATGGAAAAACTCGTCCGCAACGCGCGCGAATTATTTAACGTCCGCATTACAGGGCTGCAAGCAGCAGCGTTAATGATATATGAAAAAGAATTACTGGAATGGAATCAGAAAATAAACCTCACCGCCATCCGCGACGCAGACTCCATACGCACCAAACATTTTCTCGACTCATTCTCGTGCGTCCTCGCATGGCAAGCGACGCCGCCCGCTTCGCTTATAGACGTGGGAACGGGCGCGGGTTTCCCGGGTATTCCGCTCAAGATTTTATATCCCGCCTTGAAGTTAACCCTCGTTGAATCGGTAGGCAAGAAAGCCAAATTCTGCGAGCATATTATCAATGTTTTGAATCTGGAACAGGCGCAAGTGATCAAAGCGCGGGCGGAAGATGTGGGGCAAGACCCAAGTCATCGCGGCAGATACGATTGGGCTACGGCGCGCGCCGTGGCAAGCCTTAACATATTAAGCGAATACCTTTTACCGCTCGTTAAGGTAGGCGGAGCCATTATGGCGCTAAAAGGAACAAACGCGCCCGCCGAGATAGAGGCGGCAAAAAAGGCAGCGAAAACGCTAGGCGGAAAATGGAGGGAGTTGATTTCGGTTAAACTGCCGGATGTTTCGGAAGAGCGCTATTTAGCGGTCGCGAATAAAGTCAGCGCAACGCCTAAGAATTACCCGCGTAAGGCGGGCATCCCCGCAAAGCAACCGTTGTAAATGCGACGCGATCCTATCAGCAGCCTTCGTCCACAACCGTAATTTTATCTTCCTGGTTGGGAACGACGCACAAGAATTCAAACGGTTCTTCTCCCATGTTTTGATACGAATGAATTACGCCTTGGGGAATAAAAAGCGCGTCTCCCGCTTTAACGCGATGCGTTTCATCGCCAAGCGTCACGGTCGCTTCGCCGCGGAGAACATATTGCTCATGCTCCACCAAATTGGTGTGACGCGGCATCCCGCCGCCTTGTTGCATAGAGAATTTCCGCAGAGCAAAATTCGGTCCCTCCTGCGAAGAGACCAGAACTTGAATGGTCGTATCTTTCCCCGCCGCCACATTTTTCGCTTCGACATCGGTTGAATGTTTAACAAACATAGGGTCCTCCTTACAATTTTAAAGAAGCGTTAAACGCGCGAAATATTACGCGGACTGTTACGGCGTCGCTTCAAGAGCGTCGGTGGGCCAAGGGGTGAGAGACGGCGGCGGAACGGTTAAAGTTGGCGTAAGCGTAGCCGGAATCGGCGCTGACGTCGGCGGCGGCGATGTGAGAGTCGGCGGCGGAACAGTTGGAGTAGCGGTTAAGGTTGCGGATCGGCGCAGCCAGCCAAACGTCAGCAAGGAAACGACGGCGACAAGGCATAAGAAGCTAAGCGAGGCGGCAATCGCCCACGTCGTCCAATTCGTTCTTTGATCTTTATTCAATTTAAATTGCGCGGGAACCGCAAGCAAAATTGCGGTAATGTTGTCGTGCCCGCCGCGCGAATTCGCAAGTTCGATCAGCGCGTTTGCCGCGTCTTTCAGATTATTTTTCGCGCGGATGATTTCGAGGATTTCATCGTTCCAGACGAGATCGGTCAAGCCGTCGCTGCACAACAGGACAACGTCATGCGGCTGCAAGCGCGCGCCTTGATTATTCTCGGCGCGCTCATCGTTTTCGTCGTCGAATAATTTCATACGGAAATCGGCTTGCGGCGGCATGGGCGAGCCGAGGTAACGACGGATAACGTGTACGTTGGGATGTTCGCGCGCTTCTTCGGGCGTGAGAATATTCTTCTCAATGGCTTCTTGCACCCAGGTGTGATCCACCGTCAGCTGTTGAATGCGTCCGCCGCGGATAAGATAAATGCGCGAATCGCCTACCGAAGCAATATAAAGTTTATCGCCAATCACCCAGGCGGCGGCGCAGGTGGAGCCCATGCCTTTGAGATTCTCGTCGTCGGCGGCGCGCGCGGCAATAGCGTCGCTGGCAAGCGTTACGGCTTCTTGCATAATGCGTTGCGGATGCCGCCCATCGCTGTTGGCGATCGTTTCCATAATGTGGTTGACGGCAAGTTCTGCGGCGACTTCGCCCCCTTTATGACCGCCGATTCCATCCGCCAAAACAGCGAAGAGAACCGGCGTCGTTTGCTGTGCATCCAGCGTGAACGATGCGACCGAGAAACGGTCTTCGTTATTCTTGCCGCTCAGCCCAGCGTGAGTGTGCGCTTCTACATTCAAATGCGCGCGCGATGTGCGATTCATAAACAATTCTTCGATTATACAACAAGGGCGCGGCTCAGCCGCTACAAGTTGTTGGAGACTCTCGGCGTCTGCGCCAAGGGAGCCTGCCTTAGTTCAAAGCGATAAACTAACCCGCCAAAGTGAATTTGATCGCCGTGCGTGAGCCGCCTGCCTTCGCGCGAGACCGGATCGTAATTTACCCAAGTTCCCGCTATCGAGCCGTGATCGTAGATAGCGTAAGTTCCATCTTCTGATAGGCGGATCCGCGCATGAAGCGGCGAGATGGTTGCATCATCCAGCACGCGCAAAGATTGCACCGGGTCGGAGCCAAAGGTTGTTTCTTTTTCAAGAATGGGAATCGGCGCAGCGCTGGCGGGTTCGCCGGCGTTCGTCAGCCGGACGAGTCGCGCCGGGGCGCTGTCGTCAGCCAGCGGTTGGTTTTGCCATTTGAAGACTGGTAAACGCGACATTATCATTCTTTTCGCCGCTGAATCAGTTGCATTGGATAACGCGGCGACCGGTTGCGTCAGCGGATCATCGTAGGCGGCGCGTTTAGACGCGCCGCGTTTCTTGCGCGTCAATCCGCCTCTAACGCTCCATAGCAACGCTCCGATCACGATCAGCCCGACGAGCGCCAACGCGCCAGTCGTCAGGTATGCGCCGTAACGCGCATACAATGCCTGCAAATTGCGCGGTGGATGCGTCACCGTTAACGTCACTGGCGCCTCCATGCTCGTTTTTCGTAAGCCTAACGAGTCTTCCGCCTCGATCGTAAGGAGGAATCGCCCGCCTTCTTGATAAGCGGATAGATTCCATGTAAATGTATCGAACGGCGCTTTGACGTTCTCCGCCGTTTTCACGCCGTCCACGTATAGAGTCGTGCGCGCGATGTCGCGCGGATGTCCATCGGGGAATTCGACAATGATGCGCAGAGTCGCTTGGGCTGGAACAAGGACGTCCGCATTATACGGATCGTCCGCTGGAGGCTTCCGCGCGATCTGCAACGGCGGCGAGACAAAGATCGGGTTGGGCGGCTGAACGTTCACGCTGAAAGTTCTTTCCGGCGCAGAGATTTCGCCTTGCGCTGTTTTGACAGACACGCCGACCCTATGCTCGCCAGAGACATTTGCGGCAGAAGCATACGTCAGTGAATAACCGCGGCGCAGCGGCGCGAAGTATTCCTCAAGATCGGGCAGGGTCTCAACGCCAGAGAATGCGGCAAACGAGCCGTTCGTCTGCAAGGCGAGCGATTTAAACGCATTAGCGCTGGCGGAGACGAATTGATCAGGCGCGTCTACGAACCACACGAAGACTCTCGTTTTCGATTCGACGGCGCGCTGAATGAACGGCGTAATGGCGTTATCAATATTCGGGTCGTCGAGATGCGGCGTGATGAACAGGATGGCGCGCTTCATACCGGCTTGACTAGGCGGCATAGTGACAGTATCCAACGCGATGGAAAGCGTTTGCAGGTTCGAGGTAGATTTACGAAAATCGGGTTTAAACGCGCTCAGGCTCACGAACCAATCTTGAGCGGAGGCGTGAGAGATTAACACTCCTGAGAGGGAGACAAGACTCAGGTCGTCGTTCGCATCAGCGGATTGCGCGTTCGCCCACGCGCCGAGCGCTTCAACAACGCGCGCAAAACGCGCCACGCCGTTCGAATCGCGTTTGTCCAGCGCGGGCGCGGGGTTAACCGCCGCCACAATTTGCGCCGGAATGTTAAGTTGGGTCAGCGTGTCAACTGGGAGCGGCTGATCGTCTTCGTAGACCGTCAGATCGGACGCTGTAAGATTCGATTCGAATCCGCCGCTCGTGTTGAATACATTTAACTGCGCGGAGATCTGCGGAAAATTTTGCGCATCTACAGAGACGACCTCGGCGTACGCGCCGGTTTGGGCGCGCGCGAATGTCGAAGAAGCGGCGAGCAGGCATCCACTAAGGAAAGCCGCGAGAAGTCTACGAAGCATTTGCCTCGATGATGGCCGGCGCGGCATCCTGCGGTTTGGTGAGTCGCATGTACGTCAACGTCCACGCAGATTCAGTGTACGCCGTGATGATTCCTTGAAGGACCAACGCTACGGGGATGAAGATGCACGCACAAACGCTTATCAAGATCAACGAAGAGTTAGAGCTTCCGCCGCTCACCGCAAAGGCAAACGCTGCCGGGATGACGATAACGAAGAGCGGGATAACAATGATAATGCCCGCCACAAACCCGATTACAGCAAGGATGATCGCCATGAGAATGATCGGACCGAGATTGGTTTTGAACACTTCCCAGCCGCGTGTGATGGCGGGGAGAACGTTCATCTCCTCAAGCACAATCGCGTTCTCTGCCTGACGGAAGATCATCCCCAGCACGAACATGACCGGCACGAGCAGGCATAAACAACCGATCATGATGGGCATCATTCCTACGATCCCAACGATCGCGGTTTCGTTGCCTCCGCTTGCGGCGATGCCGCCAACCACGACCACAGCAATTGCCATGGCGATAATGAAAACGGGCAGACTTAATATCAACGAAAGACCGAACATGCGCCAGAAATACGGAACGCTTCCGCTGAACAGTTCGCCGAAGACGAGCGATGCCGCGCCGCCTTCCGCTTGCGCCGTGCCGCGGATCAAACCGATCTTGCCGATGGAACTTAAAAAGATAGTAATGAACCAAAGGATGCAGACTACGGCTAAGACAACCACGGCGATCGTGGTGAGATTCTGTTCGATGGTCTGGAACCAACGCATCATTTGCGGAGGAATCTCGGGCGGCTGACCGCCTCCGCCGTTACCGCCTCCACTGCTGAAGTTTGAATTGAAACTGCCTCCGCTTCGCCCGCAACTGGCGAGGATGCCAAAGACCCATAAAACCTTGTGCTTCCATACGATCTGCCACGCGCGGGTAAGCGCTTCTCCAAAGTTAAAGTTCATTTCGACCTCCTTGATCGTCAATCCAAAATCGTAAATCTGCAATCGTCAATCGTAAACTTGTGCTGAGCCTGTCGAAGCATCGCTACTCCCATTCGATCGTCGCGGGCGGTTTGCTCGTAATATCATACACCACGCGATTGATTCCTTCCACCTCGTTGACGATGCGGCTCGACACGCGCGCCAGCAGGTCATGCGGCAGGCGCGCCCAATCGGCGGTCATGAAATCCTCGGTCGTCACCGCGCGGATCGCCGCCGCCTCTTGATACGTCCGCTGGTCGCCCATCACGCCGACAGAGCGAACGGGAAGCAAGACGACAAATGCTTGCGAGGTGGATTGTCCAGCAGTTGTGCTTTCCGTTCGTCCAGCAGTTGAACTGCTGGACGATCTAAGTGAAGTTGAACTGCTGGACGAACGAAGCAATCCTTCTTTAGATAATTCCTCGATTAGGATCGCATCCGCCGCCCGCAGACGGGACACACGCTCGCGCGTCACCTCCCCTAGACAGCGCACGGTCAAGCCGGGACCTGGGAACGGTTGCCGCCACACCAGCGACTCCGGTAGCCCCAGCGCTTCTCCCACCGCGCGCACCTCGTCCTTGAACAAATAGCGCAACGGCTCGACGAGTTCGAATTGCATATCTTCCGGCAATCCGCCGACGTTGTGATGCGTTTTTATCTTCTCGGCTTTGTTTCTGTCCGGCGCGGACGATTCCACTACGTCGGGGTAGATCGTCCCCTGCACCAAAAACTTCGGCTGACCCGCTAAAGCGTGCATCGCCTGCGCCTCAAAAATACGAATAAATTTCTCGCCGACGATCTTCCGTTTTTGCTCCGGTTCGGTCACACCTTTGAGCGCGGAGAAATACTCATCGCTGGCATCCACGACAATTAATTCGGAGTGCAAATGATCCCGAAACGCCGAAGCGACCTGCGTCCCTTCATTTTTCCTCAGCAAACCCGTATCCACAAACACAGACACGAGTTGATCGCCGATGGCTTTATGCACCAACGCCGCCGCAACGGACGAGTCCACACCGCCCCAAACCGCCGCCAACACGCGTTCGATCGCCAACCTGTTTCTGAATCCGCGCGACGGATTCTTCGATGATGGATTCGGGAGTCCAACTCGGTTCGACTCCGCAAATGTCAACGACAAACTGCTGAAGCAGTTTGTCGCCGTTGGGCGTGTGATGAACTTCGGGATGAAACTGCACGCCGAAATATTTCCGCTTCACATCGCCCATCGCCGCGAAGGGACTGTTTCCACTCTTCGCCAATGCGACGAATCCATCGGGGAGTTTGGTGATGCGGTCGCCGTGAGACATCCAAACCTGAGAGAGACTGGAGACTAGCGGACTGGAGACTAGCGGACGAATTTCCGCTTGCCCGTATTCGCGTTGCGCAGACAGGTCAACTTGCCCGCCGAGGGCGTGCGTGAGGGCTTGCATCCCGTAGCAGATGCCGAGGATCGGCAAATCCGTTTTGAAAATGAATTCTTGAATGAACGGCGCGTTCTCTTCGTAAACCGATTTCGGTCCGCCCGAGAGAATGAATCCCTGGGGATGAATCGAGAGAATCTTCTCCTGCGGCGCGTCCCACGGAAATAATTCGCAATAGACATGCGCCTCCCGCACTCGCCGCGCGATGAGTTGGGCATATTGTGAGCCGAAATCTAAGATGGCGATTGAATGCATGAGTAGTCTCTCGTCAAAAGTTGAAGGATGAAAGAGGAAAGAGAAAAGGTTGAAGGTCGACGGCAGACCTTTGACCTTCAACCTTCAGAAATCAGCGGAGCAAAGAACCAAAGCAACCCGCGCCAATGACCATCTACCAATTCTCAAATTCTCTACTTTCCACTTTCTACTTTCTACTTTCTATTCTCTAAACTCAATCTTCCCCTCATCCATCTTCGTAATACACGCCAACGACTCCACCGGCACCCCCAGCGCTTCCAACGCAGCGCGCCCGCCCTCGAACGATTTCTCGATCAACGCGCCGATGCCGACAATCTTTGAACCCGACGCTTCTGCCAAGCGAACCAACCCAAGGATCGTCTGTCCGCTGGCGAGGAAGTCGTCAATAATGAGCACGCGTTCGCCGTTCGCCAAATATTCCGGCGAGACGATCAATTCAACCATGCGTCCCTTCGTGTGCGAAGGCGCGAGGGTCAAAAACACCTGATCGGGCATGGTGATCGGCTTGGTCTTGCGCGCATACACCACCGGCAAGCCGAGATGGAACGCCGTCGTCAGGGCGGGGGCAATGCCGGAAATTTCGGCGGTCAGCACTTTGGTCGCATGAATCGAAGCGAAAAGCCGGGCAAATTCGCGTCCGCAAGCGTCCATTAAAGCAGGGTCCACCTGGTGATTAATAAAGCCGTCCACTTTTAAAATTCCCCCGCCGAGATTCCTTCCATCGCGCAAGATACGTTGTTCGAGTTCCTTCATGCCGCCTCCAAATAACGTTGGTTTAAGGAATTGTACCATTGGCAAACATCCATGAAACCATGCGATAGCGAGAAAACGAGCTGTGTTAGAATCTGCGCCTATGACCAGCCTTGTGCTTGCATCAAGTTCCCCGCGCCGTCGTCAACTGCTCGCGCTTCTACAGTTAGATTTCACCGTCTCCGCCGCAGATATTGACGAAACTGTATTCAGGAACGAAATGCCCGCCCATTACGTCTTACGGCTTGCGGAAACAAAAGCCCGCGTCATCGCCCAACGGGCGGACGCCGACCGCATTATTCTTGCGGCAGATACCACCGTAGTAGATGGACGCGACATCCTCGGCAAACCTAATGACGATGAAGAAGCCTTCGCCATGCTGACGCAGTTGCGCGGACGAACGCACCAAGTCTATACCGGTATCGCCTTACTGCGCACAGATGACGGGGCGCTCCTCGCCGATCTGTCCGTCGCCGACATCGTCATGCGAAACTATTCCGACGAAGAGATACGCGCCTATATCGCCACCCGCGATCCGTTTGACAAAGCCGGCGCATACGCTATTCAACATACAGACTTCCACCCGGTCGAGGCTGTTCGGGGATGCTACGCCGGCGTAATGGGCTTGCCTCTCTGCCGCGTTATGGGGCAACTGCAGAAATTAAATGCAGATTTGGTCGCCGACGCGCCGTTCAATTGTCAAGAAACTACAGATCGCGATTGCCCGGTCTACGAAAAAATAATGAGCGCCGCGCTATAAAGGATTATAGCGTTGCAGAAATGCCTCCGTTATCGTTAAGAGATCGCTTCTTTATACCGATCAAGAACGCTCTCCTCGACGGCATGGATGCAACGAAAGGTAAATTATGAAATTATTCCGTCTATTAAATTTCATCCTTGTCGTCGTTCTACTTCTGACCGCATGCGGTTCGGCAAACAGCGCGCCTACTCTTCCCCCAACATCTTCGCTGCCGCAACCGGCGGTTACGATCAGATCTGCGCCAGATGTGAACGCGGCGCTCAGCGCTTATCTCGACGCGTACAAAGCCGACGACTACAACGCTATGTATGCCATGCTCAGCAAGGTAACAAGCGCCGCGCTTTCGCTCGAAGAATTCGCCAAACGCAACAAAGACGCATTAAACGAGATGAGCGCCGGGACGTTCGACTACGAAATTCTCTCGGCGCTGATGAACCCATTGTCCGCTGAAGTTTCGTATCGAGTCACATATCACACTGTGCTGGTCGGCGACCTGCAACGCGATATGGTCGCGCGTTTCTCGCTTGAAGACGGCGCTTGGAAACTGCAATGGAACGCTGCGAATATTTTGCCCGAACTAGCAGGCGAGAACGCATTGCGCATGGACTACCGCATTCCTTCGCGCGGCGACGTCTACGATCATAACGGCAATCCGCTCGCGGCGCAGTCAGATGTGTATGCGTTCTATATCATCCCGGGCAATGTAAACGAAGACAATATCGGTTCGCTCACCGCCAGAGTATGGGCGCTGTGCGGCATCAGTCAAGACGTTCTCGAACAAGACATCCTCAATACACCAGACCAGTACGCCATTCCATTATGCGAAGCGTCGCCGGAGGAATCAGCGGTCATTCGCTCCGCCGCCCCCAGCGGCTTACAATGGGCGCAATACACCTCCCGCTATTATTTTGAACAAGGCTCCAGTTCAAATATAGTCGGATACACCACATACATCTCCGCCGACAATTTGGATGAATACAAACGTCGCGGCTATCAAGGCTCGGAGCGCGTCGGAAACGCAGGCATTGAACGCTCTATGGAAGACGCTCTTGCCGGCAAACACGGCGGCGCGTTATATGTGGTCAATCTATCCACCGGGCAGATCGTGACAAAGGTCGGCGAGAGCGAGCCGCAGCCGTCGCAATCGGTTTACCTTACCTTGGACCGTAACTTTCAAACCTACGCTGAAAAATCCATCGAGGGTTTTCGCGGCGCAGTAGTCGTGATGGAAGTGGATACCGGGCGCGTGCTTGCCATGGCAACCTCGCCGGATTACGACTCGAACATCTTTGAAACGAACAACCCGAATAGTTCGGAACGCATCGCAGAATTATTTCAACGTACAGACGACCCGCTGCTTAACCGTGCCGCGCAGGGACAATATCCGCTCGGTTCGGTGTTCAAGATCATCACGATGGCGGCGGGCATGGAAAGCGGATTGTACATACCGGAAACAACATTCGATTGTCAGTACGATTGGACAAAACTTCCCGACACGATCCGCCGCGATTGGACGTGGCAACGCTGTCAGAATCGGCTTCAAAGCGGACGCGAATGCAATACTTCCGACAGCATGCCTTCCGGACTAGTAACGCTTCCCGAAGGACTCATGCGTTCGTGCAATCCGCTTTTCTACGATATTGGCTATACCCTCTATCAAAATAATCGCCAGAACGATATTGCAAACATGGCGCGCGCGTTCGGTTTGGGATCGGCAACGGGCATTGGTCAAATCACCGAAGCGGTTGGGAACATCAGCGATCCGCAAACGGCAGTGGACGTGGTCAATCAAGCGATCGGTCAAGGCGATATGATGGTTACGCCGTTGCAAGTGGCAAAATTCATCGCCGCGCTCGGCAACGGCGGCACGTTATATCGCCCGCAATTGGTCGAATCGATTCGTCCTATCGAAGGAGCGCCGACGCAAGTCTTCAAGCCAGAAGCGACAGGCGTGTTGCCGGTCACGCCGGAACGATTACAAGTCATCCGCGAGGCGATGATTCAAGTGGTCGAGAATTCGCGCGGCACGGCAAACTTCCGCTTGCGCGGCACGCCAGTGCCTGTGGCCGGCAAAACCGGCACAGCCGAATCGGGCAGCGGTTTACCGCATGCTTGGTTCGCCGGATATACGCTCTGCAAAGACGTCGCGGATAAATACCCCGTTTGCAAAGATAAGCCAGATATCGCCATCGTGGTCGTATTGGAGAATATCGGCGACGGTTCCGAATGGGCGGCGCCGATCTTTAAGCGCATGGTTGAAGTCTATTATTTCGGTGCGCCGCAATCGCAATTACATTTCGAAGTTGGAATTCTGGGACCGACAAAAACTCCGACGCCGTTTGGCGGCATCCCCACGGAAACGCCGTCAGAGTAACTTTATAGAAGACCTGACGGGCGCAATCCGTCGAGACTTTTTGGAGAAATCAAGAATTGGAGATTCGCGGGCTTATCGTCAAAGCGCAATCCGGTTTCTTTACGGTGAAAACTGAGAAGGGGCTGATCGTCTGCCAACTGCGGGGAAAATTAAAACAGGGAAAAGCGACCGGCGATATCGCGGCGCTTGGGGATAAGGTCAAGATTGCCGCGCTGAGCGACGGAAGCGGGGTAATCGAAGAGATCGAAGAACGCCGCCGCGCTATCACGCGACTCGATCCGCGCCCTTTCGGCGAATATCGGCAAATCTTGCTGGCGAACGCCGATCAAGCCGTGTTCGTCTTTGCGTGCGCGCGCCCGAACCCAAAATTGAGAATGCTGGATCGTTTCCTAGTTATCGCGGAAAAACAGAATATTCCGGCGATCATCGTTGCGAACAAGGTTGATCTTGTCGAGAATCCGCGAGAACTCTTTGGTCTCTACGAAGCGATCGGCTATCGCGTCATCTACGCATCAGCCACAAACGGTAAGAGCGTCGCCGAATTAAAAGAAGCCCTCGCTCAGCGCATCAGCGCGCTGGCTGGGCCAAGCGGCGCGGGCAAATCTAGCTTGCTAAACGCCGTTCAACCGAATCTGGAATTGGCGACAGACGAGGTCAGCGCGGCGCTCAATAAGGGCAAGCATACAACCGTAACGCGCGAACTGTTCGAACTTGACGGCGGCGGTTATGTCGCCGATACGCCCGGCTGGAAATCGCTAGCGCTGTGGGATACGACTCCCGAAGAAATGGACGCTTATTTTCCCGAGTTGCGCGAACTTGTGCGACATTGTCAATTCAGCGATTGCACACACAGCCACGAGCCGGGCTGCGCAGTGACAAAGGCAGTGACAGATGGCAGAGTGTATCGCGAGAGGTACGAGTCTTATTTAAGGTTGCGAGAGGGGAAAGAATAACGGAGATGTACGACGCTTCAACACGGTGAGCGAAGCCGGACCGTCAACGCAGGTTTACGGTTATGATTGGGAGTTAATGACTGACACACCGATTATCGACAACTCGTCCGCTGGCTCTTCGGCTTCGCTCAGAGCAAGCAATTGGCGTTTAGCTGGTCACCGTTGGGCTGTGGAGATGTTGAAAAAGAACATACGCCGCGGAACGGTGCGCCATGCATATCTCTTTACGGGACCGCCCGGCTCAGGTCGCCGCACGCTCGCGCTGCGCTTCGCTCAAGCGTTGAACTGCCCGACGCCGCTTGAGGCGGGCGTCCCTTGCGGGGTATGTCTAACCTGCCGGCAGATCGAAGCCGCGCGTTATTCCGATCTAAGCGTGATCGAACCGACGATCAAAGACCCCAACACAAAAGAGTTAATTCCCGCGCCGCACGGAGAGATTCGCATTGATCAGATTCGAGACCAGCATAAGATCGTCAACCTCAAACCGTTCCAATCCAACTATCGCGTCTCGCTATTTCTGAGATTTCATCAAGCCAACGACAACGCCGCCAATGCATTGCTGAAAACGCTCGAAGAAGCGCCGTCTTATGCCGTGTTGATCCTCACCGCCGACGCTCCCGAACAATTACTGCCGACCATCGTTTCAAGGTGCGAAGCGTTGCGATTGCGACCGTTGCGCGTGGAGGAAGCGCAAAAAGAACTGGAGCTTAGAGGACTAGAGGCTGGGCGCGCCAAGTTGATCGCGCACATTTCAGGCGGACGCATAGGCTACGCGATCCGCTTGATGGAAAACGATTCGTTGCTCGAGCGGCGCGACGAACGGCTGAATGATCTCCTTTCTCTACTGTCCGCCTCGCGCGTCGAGAAATTTTCCTATGCGGACAAACTCTCGAAAGACAAAGACGCCATGCGCGAGACGATCTCTTTCTGGCTCGCGTATTGGCGCGACGCGCTGCTGCGCGTTTCACAAGCCGAGACCCCGCTCATTAACGTGGATCGCAATATGGAGATCGAAAATATCGCCTCGCGTTTGGAATTTTCCGTCGCGCGCGACGCAGTCCGCAGACTCGAAACTGCGCTGGAGCAAATGGATAAGAATGTAAACGCGCGATTGGTTGCAGAAGTTCTACTGCTGGATTTGCCGAAGATATAGCGTCCGCTTGCGGCGTTTCATTCAATCGTTGCGCGCAACTGGCGTGCTAATTCGCCAAAACGAGCCAGATAGCGGATATCGTCCTCGCGCGGGCGCGGCAGATCAACTTCCATGTCCATCTTTATTTTGCCGGGACGCTGCGTAAAAACTAAAACGCGATCCGCTAAAAACAACGATTCGTTGATCGAATGCGTCACCATAACGACGGTCTTCTGCCGCGCTTGCCAAATACGCGAAAGTTCCATCCACATGCGCTCGCGGGTCATCGCATCGAGGGACGCGAAAGGCTCGTCGAGCAGAAGCAGGTCGGGGTCGTGAATGAGCGCGCGCGCGATCGCTACGCGTTGCGCCATCCCGCCGGAGAGATCGCGCGGGAGTGAATCTTCAAATCCTTGCAAACCCACCAGTTCGATCATGTCGCGTATTTTCTCGCGTGCAACGGTTTGATTCACTTTTCCCACTTCGAGCGGAAGCCCAATATTTTCCGTTACTGTGCGCCACGGCATAAGAGTCGCTTGCTGAAACACCATGCCGATGCTCGGCTGCTCGCCGCCGCTGAACTTGAACGAACCGGACGTGGGCGGAATCAGCCCCGCCAGAACACGCAGCAAAGTAGTCTTTCCCGAGCCTGATGGTCCCAACACGCACACAAACTCGCGCGAGTTCACATCGAAAGAGACGCTGTCCAGCGCGTGAAGTCCGTTGTTCTCTGTAGAAAATACGACCGATAAACCTCGAACCGCAAGAATAGAAGCGGACATTTTAGATTTACAACCTATAATCATTGAAAGGCACGCGCGATACTATGTTGACTGCGCGTCTTTTCTTTATGGCACAAATTCATTGGTGAACGCTTTGCTCAAATCCATTCTATCCGAGAGCAAGCCCATCGAGAGCAATATCTCTTGCATATTCTCCCACGCTCGCGGATCGGAATATCCAAGCCGTTCCGCTTTCCATTGTTCGACGGATACTTCGAGAACTTTCTTTTGCACTTCCGCATCCAGCTCAGAAAAACTCGGGATGAACGCCGCGCTGATTTCAAACGCCTCATCAGGATTTGCAATCGTATCGCGCAACCCTTTCAGAAATGCCTCAACAAACGCGCGCGCAAATTCAGGATTTTCAGCGATCGTCTTTTCATTAGTCAGCAACCCATTCGCCGCAAGCGAGACATAATCTCCCACGCGAACTTCCGTCACAGGGATGCCCATTGCGCGCAATTGAATCGGCTCATTCGCCGCATAACCAACGATCACGTTCTGTTGCCCCGCCGCCATCAACTCAACTTGATTGAACCCAATCGCATCGAGCGTTACATCCGCCTCCGTCAACTTGCCTGCATCGAGTAAAGCGCGCAGACCGATATAACTCGCTCCAAACAAGCCGGGCAAGCCGATCTTCTGCCCTCTCAGGTCCGGCGGTACAACCACGCCCAACTCGCTCTTCGCTACGACTGAAACGGGGTACTGCTGATACCACGCGGCGATATAGGTCACCGGCAGTCCCTGCGCGCGCGCGAGCAAAACCTGCTCGCCTGAAACAACCGCAAACGGCAACTTATCGGCTGCGACTAATTCCACGCCTTTGGTCTCGAATGAATAATCAAATTCGATTTCAATGCCTGCGTCGGCAAAATAGCCTTTCGCGACCGTCACATAAAACGGCGCGTATTGGATGTTAGGAATGTACCCCATCGGTAAGCGAACGCGGGTCAACGCGTCGTTTTTAGCCTGCGAACCGCCGCACGCCGTCAACGCTAGCGACAGCCCCAGCATGAGTAAAACCAACTTGCGAAACATATTGGATCTCCTTTTGGTTTATTTATGTCATTGTGAGAAGGAGCGCCGCCCTCGCAACAACATTAGCCCTGCCACTTCAAAAATCGATTCTCGACAATCCTTACAACGCCGTATAACGCCAACGCTAATGAAATCAACGTAAAGACCGCCACAAAGACCATCGGCGTATCGTACTGAAAATCGCCCACGCGCAGCAGGAATCCCAGCCCGCTTTGCGCATCCACCAATTCGCCGACGATCGCACCGATGACCGATAACGTCGCGCCCACGCGCATCCCGCCGAGGAAGACCGGCAGCGAAGCGGGTGCTTCCACCTTCCATAGAATCTGCGCGCGCGAGGCATGCAGCGAATTCATCAAATCGTATAGCGCGGCTGGCACGGCGCGCACGCCCACAATCGTATTCACCAGCACAGGGAAAAACACGATCAATGCGCAAATGATTGCCTTCGAGAGAATCCCATCTCCCAACCAGATGATCAGCAGCGGGGCAATCGCCACCACCGGAATCGCCTGACTGGCGACGATATACGGCGACAAGATTTTTTCTAACGATCGCGATTTAGCGAGCAAATAGCCCAAAATCGTAGCGATCGTCACGCCGGCGATCAGCCCTAACACGATCTCGCTCAAGGTAATGCCAGTGTGATACGCCAAGCTTCCGTCGTTTACCGCCCTAAGAAAACGAGTCCATACGCTAAGCGGCGACGGCAAAATGAAGTTGGGGATTCCGCTGTAACGCGCAACCAGACTCCAAGCGAGTAGGAATACAAAAGCGGAAAACACGATAGGTAAGAGACGTTTATACATGAGCGGCAACACAGACGCAAAAAAGCGCCGCGAGAAGTCGGGGCGCAAAATCAAGACTCTTGCCTGAGACGCAAAGCCGAAAACCAAGATCGTTTTCGGGGGCTCGCGTCAAATCAGACTCGCATTGAGTCGGTATCCTTCTTCTATCCAGACTGTTACTGTCGGCTCCGGAGTTGCACCGGATCATGCGTCATATAACCGACTTGAGTCGGTCATACTTGCTCGCGGGCTGTACCGCCGATCGGGAATTGCACCCTGCCCCGAAGGTTCATATTAATTTGATGCGATTATAACTCAATTTATAAACGAAGGATTTCGCGCTCGCTGGTTTCGGCGAACGTTTGCGCGACGCCGAAGCGTTTGAGCGCAGAGAGGATCAGCCAAAGTAAAAAGTAAGCAATCCATGCCAGCGAGTCGAGCAAGCCGACCAGCAGGAGGTATAACGGCAATATCAAGCCGATTGGAATGAAGCGAGCATACGATTGAAGCGACGATTCGAGTCGATTCCACGAATCGTCGAGCGTCCGGCGCGCCTGTTCGAGATATATATCTTTTTCGATAGGATCTAAATCGGGCTGGTTTTGCACTTGCGATTTCAAGTTGGAAAGCAGCATCTCTTCGGCGGCGCGTTTGTACCCCTGCGGGACGACGAGTTGATCTTGCGCGGAGAAACGATATCCCCACGCGAAACTGATGCTCAACAGCAATGAAAGGAGGACAACGATCTTGCGCTGTTCGTATATAAGCGGTCGAAGAGAGAACGTCAGCCTTCTTTCGAGTTCAAGAGATAGGATGCGCGAATACAACGCCATGCCTGCGAAATAAACCAGCATGCCCGCGAAGGGAATCCACCCATCACGCCAGGTGAATAAAAAGGCGATGGCGCCGAGGCTGTGACCAAACAGAAGCAAACGCAACGGGCGCAGAAGCGCGCTGGAGATGCCGATGAGAACTTCGATGAGGATAAGCGAAGCGATCACCCATGCGGCGGACTTCAACGCCTGTGAAAACGGGACGAACAACTCGCGATATTGGGTCGCCACCCTGCCGCATAGGCAACCGACCCAGCCGCCGGAGACAACAAGCAGCGCAAGGAAGATGGTTTCTTTGCGCGTGAGCTGAGTCAGCCAATTAAATTTAGAGAGCATTTTTCCAACATCATAAGGTTAATTTACAGCAGCTGCAAGCGAAGAAACGCGCATAGATACGGACATGCCGCGCCTATGTATTTCATTTCAACTGCGCTTTAATTTTCTCAGCCGTATCTTTATACCCGGCGAGTTTGTCGCGTTCTTTTTGGACGAGCGCGGAAGGGGCTTTACCGGCGAAGTCGCTCGAAAGCAATTTATCCAATCGCTCAATATGCGATTCGGCTTCCTTCAATTCCTTCTCCAAGCGCGCGCGCCCCTCAGCCGCATCCAGCATACCCGCTAATGGAAGATAAATTTCAACAGAACCTACCACCAACGCGACAGAATCGTTGGGCGTTTCATCAAGCGTTCGCAGCATGGTTGTTTGCGATTCGTCCAAACCAGCGAGCGCCGCAATAGCGGAAGATTGCTCGTGTAGAAAATCGAACCGATCGCCGCCGGCGACGATGGCGGATATCTTTTTCGAAGGAGTCACATTCTTTTCTGCGCGCAAGTTACGAATGGCACGCACGATTTCTTGCATCAATGCAAATTCGGCAACCTTCGTCTCTTCCCAACCTTCGAGTTGGGCAGGCTCGGGAAATTTCGATGCGACAAGCGCGAGAGACCAATCTGCGCAAAGATCGGATAGCGAAGATTCGCGCAGCGCATTGCGAAGATGCCCCCACAACTCTTCGGTGACAAACGGTGTGAACGGATGGAGCAAGCGTAAACATGTATCAAATGCGCGCGCCAACAACTCGACCGTCTGCTTTTGAGTCGCTGCGTTCTTCATCTGCTCTTTAGCGATCTCCACATACCAATCGGCGAAGTCGGACCAGATAAAATCGTAAATCTGTTGACCCGCCTGCCCATATTGGAAGTTTTGGAAGTTCCGCTCCACATCGCGGACGAGCTGTTCGAGTTTTGCCGAAATCCACAAATCTGCCAAGGTCTGGTTAGCGCTGCTTGACGCTTGAAACGTGACGCTTGAAACTGCATTGATCACAAACCTTCCCAAATTCCAGAGTTTATTGGCAAAGTTGCGGTTGGCTTCGACGCGTTTGACCGAAAGGTTCATGTCGTTGCCGGGCGTGGAGCCGACCAACAAGGTGAAACGCAGCGCGTCTGTTCCAAATGCGTCCATCACAGTCAGCGGATCCACCACATTCCCCAAAGTCTTCGACATCTTCTTCCCATGCTCATCACGGACAAGCCCGTGCAAATACACAGTATGAAACGGCGCTTCGCCGGTGAACTCCAGCCCCATCATGATCATGCGCGCCACCCAGAAAAAGATGATATCGTAGCCCGTCTCCATGTACGAAGTGGGATAAAAATATTTCAAGTCGGGCGTTTCTTGGGGCCAGCCGAGCGTGGAGAAGGGCCACAAGCCGGAAGAGAACCATGTATCTAACACGTCGTCGTCTTGATGAATCTCCTTCGAGCCGCAAGTAGCGCATTGCGTTGGGTCTTCACGCGTCACGGTCATGTGTCCGTCTGGGCAATACCAGACCGGAATGCGATGCCCCCACCACAATTGGCGGCTGATGCACCAATCTTTGATGTTTTCAAGCCAGTTAAAATAAACCTTCTCGAACCGCTCCGGCACGATTTTGATGCGACCTTCGCGCACGGCGTCTAATCCGGCGCTGGCAAGCGAATCCATTTTCACAAACCACTGTTCCGAGATCATCGGCTCGATGACCTCGCCGCCGCGTTGCGAGCGCGGGATGGTCGTTAGGTATTTCTCTTCTTTGATGACAAGACCTGCGGCTTGCATGTCAGCCCACAGATTCTTCCGCGCTTCATAGCGATCTTGACCTTTATACTTGCCGCCGTTTTCGTTGACCTTCGCCTCCGCGTCCAACATAGAGATAATAGGCAAATTGTGCTTCTGCGCGATGTTATAGTCGTTGGGGTCGTGACCCGGTGTGATCTTAAGCGCGCCCGTGCCGAACTCCATACTCACATACTCATCCGCAATCACAGGGATTTCGCGATTCAGAATCGGCACGACGGCGGTCTTGCCGATAAACTTCTTATAACGCTCATCACCGGGATGGACGGCTACCGCCGTATCGCCAAGAATCGTTTCCGGGCGGATGGTAGCGACCGGTATAAAGACCTCGGAGGTCTCAGGCTTAATCATATACTTGAAGTAATACAGCGTCGCTTCTTCTTCCTCATATTCCACTTCAACGTCAGAGACGGCGGTCTTGAGTCCCGGCGACCAGTTGATGAGGCGCGGTCCGCGGTAGATCAATCCTTTTTCATAGAGGCGCACAAAGGCTTCCCGCACGGCACGACTCAGCCCATCGTCGAGAGTGAAGCGTTCGCGACTCCAATCGCACGAAGCGCCGAGACGGCGAATCTGAGCGGCGATCATGCCGCCATATTTTTGTTTCCACTCCCATGTGCGTTTGAGAAATTCTTCGCGTCCGAGTTCTTCGCGCGTCACTTTTTCTTTTTGCAGAAGATCGCGCTCCACCACCAATTGCGTGGCGATACCAGCGTGATCGACGCCCGGCAACCAAAGCGTAGAATAGCCTTTCATGCGATGGTAGCGGATCATCAAGTCTTCGACGCTGACGAACATGGCGTGACCGAGATGCAGTTCGCCCGTCACGTTCGGCGGCGGGATGGCGATAGTGAACGGCTCAACATTCGGGTCGAAATCCGCTTTGTTCGGGTCGTTATGCGGCTGGAAGAATCCACCCGCTTCCCACATGGCGTAGATGCGCTCTTCAGTGGCTTTGAAGTCGTAGGCTTTGGGAAGTTCATATTTGGTCATTCGGTCTCCTTGGTTGTATCGCTCCGAGCATAGCGAAGAGTCGCTGCCTTTGTGTTAGAGATGCTTCGCTGCGCTCAGGATGACATGGCTGTAAACAAAAAACACTCCGTCCAATAAGAGGACGAAGCGTTCGCTCCGCGGTGCCACCTGCATTCGTTTGAAGGTTCGAAGGTTGTGAGTTGCAGGCTTTTGCCTTCAACGTTCGACCTTTCAACTTTCAAACGCACTTTGATCGCTGTAACGGGCAGCTCCGCGCCGGTCTAATCATCAACTCGCGTCAATTTTCTTCGGCGTTACATTCAGACGACTTCAATGGCGCAATCCTGCGAACGCTTCCACCGTGCGCGCTCTTCTCTATCAGGCGACAAGCCCATCTACTGCTTCTGAACGGTTGAGATTATAAAGAGAGACGCCTATCGCGTCAAGTTTATTCTTTGATATAATTTTGCCGGCGCCCCGATAGTTCAATGGATAGAACAAGGCACTCCTAAGGCTTAAATGTGGGTTCGATTCCCGCTCGGGGCATGTCTCATGGATGTGTCTTAATTATTATGAAACATTAATAAACTTTCCCTTGCAAAAGCGGAGCGGTTATAGTAATATTCAAAACGATGAACGCTAGGGTGCCCCCCTCACTCTGGCGTTCATCATTTAAGTTAATGGCGGGAAATCTATCGAAAACGCGCTTTCTACAACTTCGCGAATCTGCTCACAACCTTAGCCGCCGTCGCCGGTTTATCCATCGCGCCGCCTTGATGAATTCCGATGACCGCGCCTTCTGCCGCGTACGCTAAATCTACATACGCCTGACCGGTCAAGAAGCGCTCGGTATCGATTGCGCAAGAGGTCACAAAGCCGATAATCTTGCCATCTGCCGTTACAGGGTCGCCATGATGCGCGGGGCGGACGCGCTGTTCGTCAAAACGAAAACGAATCGTCGCGCCCGTGCGCGTTTTCTCTCGCGCCACAAACGCTTCGCGCCCGATGAACCACGGCTTGTACGTTTTGACGTACGAACCGAACCCGCCTTCCGCGACGCCTAGATCTCGATCGTTTTGCCCGGAGCCTAATCCCATTTCGTGACCATACAACGGCAGCCCAGCCTCGGTCCGCAATGAATCTCGCGCGCCCAAACCGACCGGCTTCACGCCAAACGGCGCGCCTACTTTCAAAATCGCGTTCCAAAACTCGACCGAACGCTCAGGATGAACGAATAGCTCAAACGCCATTTTCTCGCCCGTATAGCCGGTGCGCGAAACGATCAGATCAAACCCGCCGATAACCGCATCGCATAATTCCGTCCGCTTCAATTTATTTAATCGTGCGCGCGTCTCCGCATCCACTCCCAGCGCAAACAAAATATCTTTCGACTTTGGACCCTGCAATGCAATATCCACCCGCATCGCATCGCCCGCTTTCGCATCGCGCAAATTGCGGATCTCGGCGTTATAGCCGTACGTTCGCGCAAATGAACGCGCATTATCAATTTTCACTTTTCCATCGCGCACGCTCTCAAGCCACGCGCGATCTTTATCATCGTTCGACGCGTTCACAACCACAAGATAATCGTTCCAGCCGCGGCGGTACACCAGCAGATCGTCAAGCACGTCCGCGTCGGGCGTAAGAAAATGTGTGTATAACGAAGCGCCCGGCTTCATCCCACCGCAATCGTTACCGCAGACCGCGTCGAGGAACGAAGCCGCATCCGCGCCGCGCACATCGTACACGCCCATATGGCTGACATCGAACAACCCCGCCGCCTGTCGCACGGCAAGATGTTCCTCGTACACAGACGTATACTGTACCGGCATCTCCCACCCTCCAAACGGGATCATGCGCCCGCCCAGATCGCGGTGCGTTTGATTTAATCTTGTTTTCTTAAGCTCCCCTTCAATATCCTTCCATTCAAACGACGGCAATGCTTCCTTTTTGACGTTCGAGTCGCTTCCAATGAACCAAGGTTTTTCCGCGCTTCTTAGTTCCGTTTTCCACGTCGCCGCCGATGCCCTGATACCGGTCACAATCGTCGGTCCGGGGATACGCTTGGCGGTATGATCTTTTTCGCCATTCATTAAGAGCGACGTATATCCATCCGATAGATCGCGCAACCACGTCGCCGCCAGCGAGGCTTTATTTTGGGAGACAGCCAGGTGATAGGTCGCGCCGTCCACATTCTTCAACATCCCTTTGATTTTCCCTTTGGGTGTAAAGATTTCCGTCGCTTGCGCTTTACCGGGCATCAACGCGCTCAGGTCAGACGAGACCGCGAAATCCAACATCTGCCGTACACGCACGCCTTGCAACTCGAACACGCCGGATGTTGCCGCATCGTCAATAAAGTAATAATGCGGGTATCCGCTCTTTTTATATGCGAAGTCAATCCCGGCGGCTTCGGCTAACTTCCTGACCTTCAACCGTGCGGCGTTCAACAGGTTGAAATCCACTTTCGCGCGGCGCTGTCGTCCTTTGCGAACCCCGTCCACCGCGTGAGGCGCGCAAGCGAGCAACACATCCGCCATAATATCCCCTAATTGGCGCGTCTTCTTCTCATCGAAGCCGCGTTGCGTGATCCACGGCGTGCCAAGCC
>BQMV01000005.1 GCA_022181005.1 Anaerolineaceae bacterium
CTATTCGGGTCTTGCAAAGATTCTAGGACGGCTCAAAGAAAAGGCGGGTGTACAGGGGCGTGTAAACCCACACAGTTTCCGGCATGGGTTTGCCCGCGAATATGTGAGGAATGGGGGTGATCTGTCCTCATTGAGTAGGTTATTGGGGCATAGCGGGATTGGTGTCACAGCGGACTATTACGCGGTGTTCACCGAACCTGAACTTGCCGAATTCCATGCCAAATTTAGCCCGATAAGGAGTCTCAGTGAACACCATAGACCAGATAGCCCTTGAGTCTGATCATGAGGTAATCCTCAAATTGATCACCGAGGCGGAACGTCAGGACGGCTTACCCGTCGCCTTGATCATCGAGGATGGTGAGGTAAAGGTGGGGGTGATGAACTTCATTCCCGATAAGGAAGACTGGTTCACCACCCCGATACCATTGGAGGACTGGATTGACAAAGAGCAGAAGGGAAGAAGAAAATGACCATAGAAACTGTGTGTTATGTCTGCGGTGTGGAGATGTTGTGCATAAATGGTCTATGTCCAGAGTGTACATTGCGGGAATTTATAGACCCCGGACACGCCTTTGCCGCTACCTTTGGATCGCTTACCCCCCTCCCCGAAAGGGATGACGACAAAGGGGATGATATTGACAAAGGGGATGATATTGACAAAGAGAAGGAAGGGGCTTAAAATCCCATGACGTACCTGAAAAGGCTGCACGGCGTCGTCGCCAAGTGGTAAGGCAAGGGTCTGCAAAGACTTTCCCCATCGCTAATTGAGAGAGCATTATAGCTCTCAATTTACCGCCCCCTCAAATGAGGGGGTTTTTGTTCACAATATCCGCACCGTACACCTCCTAGGTGAAACTCATGCTTCTCGCTTGACAATTGATGATAATTGTGGATAATTTACATCATCTTGTGATGCAACAAAAGTGAGGGAACATGACCGACTTGGATCGCCTCATACACACCTACGCCGGGCAAGCAACCTACCAATTGCGCAAGCTGGCGGAGGCGATGGGCTACGATTTGCCCGCGCCAAAGAACATTGAGGACTCACCATTCGCAAAGTCAATCATGCTGATCGGCGAGGCGGCGAATGGTGGGGATGTCTTTCCAGATGCGTTGGAGGATGCCATAGCCGGAGTCTTGCGCGTGTTGTTCGCGCAAGCTGGGGCAACCGAGGAACACATCCCAGCCGAGTTCTGGCGTGAACCTCTGGGAAAACTGATAACTGCCGCCCGCGCTGCTGGGGTGGATGATCTGATCACCCATTCCGAGGCGGCACGGATGCTCTATGGGACGGCGACTGCACCAGATTTGCGTCGTTTTGAGACGCTACTAAAGTCTGGCAAAGTGAATCGCTATTTCGCCCCAGACGAACGAAACCCGCGCAAGGCGGGGAGGGTTCGTCGCTCAGAGGTTGAAAAAATCGCGCAAGGCAATTAATCCGCCCCATTTTGATACCGTGCTGGACGCCCCGCCCGTCCAGCGCGGTTTTGTTTTCTCAGAAAGCCCCGCACGTCCTCCGGCGTGACCATGTACTGGCGACCCTGTTTGAGCGCCTGAAAGCGTCCCTGCTGGATCGCTTTCCGCAGCGTCTCCGCCAATATCTTGCCCTCGAATTCGGGGTGTCGCTCAATTTCCTTGAGCGTGTAATAGCGCTCAACGATTCGCTCAATGATGATCTCCGGCGCGGGCGGCGGTGCATCCAGATTAGCACCCCCGACCGTTGCCGGCAATAATTTCAGCGTGGGCGGCTCAATCATAATCACCTCATGGTTCGCTTCTTCCGCCCCGCCCATCGCGCCCACCAGATGGAGATGATTTCCCCGCCTCTGGACGCGGAACGTGCCTAGTTCTGTCTCCACAACCCCACAATCAAGAATTTCATCAACCAGCACGCCCACAAACTCCCTTGGCACGGCGTAGACGGAAAAATAGGTCTGGCAGTCCCGCTTGTGGATCGCCATGTCCTCAGTGATCAGCCGTCGCAGGATCGCATCACGCAGGGGGACGATCTCCAATCCTACATAGGTAATCAGCCCCGCCGCCCTGCCTTTCGCAATGCGCACCGACTCGTAAATATCATCCTCGGTGATGCGCGGTGCTTGGATCACATGGCGGGCGGCGTCAATGGCGTAGACCATCCGCCCCTTAATGTCCTCAATCCACGCGGCGTCGCCCGTTCCCAAGATGATCTGTGACGAAACGTGATCGGGCAGCTTGCCCGCCACGCGCACCCACAGGTTTGCCTTTAGGTCCATGGGGACGTTGGTTTTTGTTGGCACTTGCGTGCAGAGGATCAGATGGACGCCCATCGCCCGCCCCATGTTGGCGATCCGCTTGAGGAGTGAATGAACGCGATCCCGCTCTTTGCGCCGCCCTGGACGCCACAGCGACGCCAACTCATCAATCACCACCACCAAGCGCGGCAGCGGCTCATGTTTGTGCTTGGCGTTGTACTCCGACAATTTCTTGACTCGCGCCTTCTTGATGATTTCCGTCCGTTCATCAATGACGCGGTTGGCGTAGCGTAGGCTCCGGATCGCGTCGCTCACGCGCTCAATGATGCGCGGTATCTCCCCCTTGTCGTCCTCAAAGATGACAAGGTGGGGCGCGTCTTGGTACGCCACAAACTCAACCTTTTTGGGGTCAACGAGGATTAATTGAATTTCTTCGGGAGTCGCAAAGCGGACAATGCTCGCCAAAATATTGTTTAGGAGGTTGCTCTTGCCCGAATTCGCCGCCCCCGCAATAAGCATGTGCGGATACGAATCAAGGTCAATCTCCGCGATCTTGTTGTGTTCCCCCACGCCCAAGACAATATGCGCTTTATCCATGACTGGGGGGTAGTATTGCAGCACCGCGCTGTAGTTCACCAACGCCGGGAGCATCCCCCCGGAAAGCGTGCGATAAATGACGATCCAGACGCCCTTACGCGGGTTGTTGGCAAGGATCGCCACCCTGCGCCCGCAGGCAATCGACAATTCAAATTCCACTTTGGGATCAATCAGCGCCGCCACCGTCGTTCGGTGCGGCAGTTCGTTGGACGCGCCGCCCAGAAGCCGGAGTCGGTGCGTCAGTACCTTCAACCATATCCCATATTCGTTGTATCGAATAAGTTCAAATTTAATTTTGGCAACCTGACGCCGCCGCCGCTGACCTTCCTCGGCGTATCGCCCACTGTGGGCATAGCTAAAGCCGATACCCGCCAGCCGCTCGCGGACGATCTGCGCCTGCATCCGCGCCTCGCGCTGGATCGCCAGCTTGAGCGCCGCCAGTTCCCGCGCCCGGATCGCCGCTGCAATCGTCTCTTGCCGTCGCTTGAGCAGCCTCTCGTGCCGCTCACGACGCAAAAAACGCGCCACGTAGGGCGCGATGACGACTTGCAAGGGGGTCAGGTACTTTTTATCGCGCATCATTCATCATATCGGGATCGTGGTTCATTCCGTGCCGCGTCCGCCCGTTGAGTCGCCCGGTCAAGCCTGCGTTCTTGTTTACTTTCCCGCCGCCGCTCCAGCGCGTCCGCCCGCGCCTGTTGGCGCTGTTGCTTTCGATACTCCCTCAATTCGCCTTTGCGCCGTGCGGCGTATTCTTTCTCAATCTGATCCAAGCGCTTTTGTGAGCGCTCCGATTCCCGCCGCTTGAGTTCGTCACGCTTTCCTGTTACCGCCCCCACCACCCCGTACACACGGGAACGAATATTTGTCCGCTGCAACTCACGTTCCCGTTGTTCTTTGCGCCACTTTGCCGCCTCGCGCCGTTCCTTTTTGCGCCGCCGCTGCTTCTTTGTCCCGTTTTTTTTCCTCCTGCCGCTCCTTTTTGCGTTGCGCCCTTGCCTCCTTCTCCGCCTGCTTTTCCGACTCGGAGCGCGGGGCATACTTGCGCTTGTAATAGTAGTTCCGCCGTCGCCGCTGGTCGGAGGTGCGTTTTTTGCGTTCCCGCTCGTTCAATTCCTCCCCGTAGCTCTTTTGCCTGCGTTTCATCGCACCGCTATCCCCCACAAGCGCTGCATGACGAGAATAAGCCCCACGCCTAGCGCACCGTAGAAGGCTAGGACAATCGCCACCCTCACCATCCGCTGCACAGCCCACCACAGCCCGCGACGGATCGGACGGGTGAGGCGTCTAAGGCGTATTCGGGGCAGGGGAAGGCGCACACGCCACCGCCGCCAGACCTTCGCCCCGTTGCCTTTGATCCACGCCAGATCGCCGTCGTTCAGGGCGAACCATTCGTGATCGCCCCAAACACGCTTGCGCTGGAATCGCCTGTGCATGGATGATTCCAGCCCGAATGGATCATCGGTCTGGATGGTCAGCACCACCCGTATATCGGGGTCAACCGTCTTGAACGTTCGCAGCCGTTCAGACACGGAATCCGCCTTGCCAATTTTGTATATTCGCCGTGACGGGCTGTGCATGACGTAGAGGTAGCTCACCGCGTCCCCCGTGCGTAGCTTGTCCCGGTGATCTCTGGTTCAAAGACCACCCGCAACCGCCGCCCGCGCATCGCCCGCCCCATGCTGTAGCCGACCCACGTAAACAACGCGGGGGCAAGGCACAGCGTTTGAAAGGTGAACAACAGCGCCCCGGTGCTGGTCGCACCGAAGACAATCAGAAGGATGATGGGGAAGACGTACAGGAACAGCCACGCCCCGACTCGCGCCATGTTAATTTCCCCCTCGGTTGCTCAGGATGGTTTGCCGCGCCGTCTCAAAGAGTTGCCGCGCCGCCTCCAGCGTCGCCCCGCAAAAGCCCCATGTCATCGCGCCCAGATCAATATACCAACCTGTTGGGAAGTCGTCCCCATCCTCAAACCTCGCCTGCGCCATGCCGCGCAGTTCCGCTGTGTCCCGATCTTTGGGTAGCGTGGTGAGGTATTCCTGCGTCAGGAGTACAAACACTTGCGGGATCGCCCCCACGAGGCGTCGGGGATGCTCCGTTGGGGTAAATCGCTCAAGCCGAGGGGCGGGAATCCGTTTGCGGTTCGGATATTTCGCCGCCATGAATTGATAGTATGCCTTCTGCATGTCCTCAATTGTGATAGGTTTGCTCATTTTTCAGTCCTTTCGATGAGATAGATCGCAATTTCAGAAAACCTCTTGTTTACCGAGAAAACGGGGGTCTTGCCCGCCGTAATCTCGCCCACGAACGCGATTTCGTCAGCGCGACTCATCGCATTGATCCCGTAGACTAACCACACGCGCCCAGCGGGTAGGTCTTCCCACGCTTTGATGGTGAACCCCATTGCCGCCTTCGTTTCCTCCGTGAGCGATTGGTTCAGGTCGCTCGTGTGCGGACGCATGGCGTAGGGCAGATCGTCAAGGTAGTAGCCCATCAGCACCGTCGCGCTGATGGAGGTGTAGTAGATTGTGTCGCCGGGTTGCCACGCCGCCCGCACGATTCCCGCCCATTGACGCATGGGATCGCGCCCGCCGCCCTGCGGGAAATAGTGCGCCACCACCCCCACCGCTATACACAGCCCCACAAGTAGCCGCGCCACCCGCCGATCCGCTCGGTTTGTCTCCGTGAGTAGAATCCCCCACAGGAGCATCAGGAGCGAGGTTGCGGGGAGTAGCCCGCGCAAGAGGTAAACGGGTTGCCAGAGGTAGGAGACGACGGCGATCCCCGCTGGAACGCCGAAGACAACGACCAACAACCCCACGCCTTGCCGTCGCCGCCACGCAACCCACACAGAAAGTATGGTGGCAGTACAAGCGACAATATAAGCGGTGGGGTGCAGTCCGTTGGGGATGCGCCAGCCCATCGTCATGGACATGATGGGCGCGAAAATGCCTCCCAACATCGGCTGCTGCAACCAGAAGCCGTCTTTGAGTTCGCCCGCCTGCGTCACGAGGACGCCCAGCCAGGGCAACCCAGCGAGGACGATTCCCCCGGCTGCGGAAAGGACTTGCTCCGCCGCCTCCTGATCCCTCCGCCACAGCCATGTAAGCGCAATTCCGCCCACATAAAACCATGCCAGATTGTGGGTGTAGAGCGCGACGATCCCCGCCAAGACGAAAAACGTTGGGCGCTTGGTCAGCACGCCCCAAAATGAAAGCAGGATCAGGCATGTCAGTAACGGGTACATGCGGGCATCTTGGCTGTAATAAAGGTGAGCGGGCATGAGGGCAAGCAAGAGCGCCCCCACCAGCGCCGCCCGCTCGGACACCCCCGCCGCTTGCCCGACCTTCCACAAAAGGAAAACAGAAAGTGTTCCGAACAGCGCGGAAGGCAGACGCAGGGCGAACTCGGAGTACCCGAACACGCCTGTGAATAGTTGCATCACGAAGTAATAGAGAGGGGGATGCACGTCGCCCGCGATTGCCGACATTGCTTGACTGGGCGGCAACTTGACAATCCATGCCGTAAACGCCTCGTCATACCAGAGCGATTCAGCGCCGAGGTTGACGATCCGCAGAACGAACGCCAATCCCACAATCAGCCAGATTGCAGGGATAACAGAAACCAAAAGACCGCTACTCCCAAAAACGCCACCCACACGGCGCGGCGAAAGAGCGCCCGCCGCGCTGGAAAATAAACCCATACGTTGATCGCCCATGCCGCGCCGATTACCCCCAAAACCATGCACAACAGAAATCCTTGGTCTCGTTCGTTGAGAAGTGCCACCCATGCCGGAAAGTTTGGATAGTCAGTCATTGCGGTACTCGATCTTCGCCAATTGCATCAGGGAAACGAGATTGCGCCCCGTCTCGGTGAGTTCAACCCGGTAGACGCAATTGCCCCGTATGTGGGGGCGGCTTGCTTCAATCAAGCCGTGCTTCATGAGACGCCGGACTCCTCTTTTCACGGTTGAATAGTGACACCCAGCACGGTTTGAGAGCATCTTGTACTTACACTCGCGCCGTTCGGTAGGGGTGAGCCGCGCAATTACCCCCAAGAGCTTTTCCGTTGCCTCTGTCATTGCCCGCCGCCGCCTCCCCAACTTCCCATCTTTCATACATTTGTTCGCAGTGTATCACAGCCAGTAGCTTTTGAGACCTTTTATGGTCTCAAAAAGCGGAATTTGCACGTTCTGCTTTCTGATTCTTTGGCATGATACGGGCATAGGAGGTGATCTTCATGCGCAAATCGGGTCGCAGCCCTCGGCGTAGCAAGCGCAAGGGCAACCGCAAAAAGGGCGGGGGTGGTCTTTTGGGGACGCTCCGCCGCCGCTAACTATGAACAAGGAGTAATCAAGGAGCAATCAATCAATGTCCGCTTCGTTCAATTTCGATATGGAAAGCCTGTTGTCCACAGCCGCGAACATCTTCAACTCGTTCGCCCCGATTTTTCTGCTCATTGCGGGAATTTCGGTTGGTTTCGGGTTGATCGTTCGGGTGGTTAACGAACTCCGCCGCGCCCTGTAGTGCAATCCCGCACATTTTTCATGAAACGCGCTCTTGTGGTGATCTCCCTGATCACCCTCGGCGCGTTTTTGCTTTTACCCGTCAAAACCTCGGCACAGGGTTACGAATATTGTCATTCATGGAGTTTTTCATCTTCACAGGACGGGTGGACAATTTCCTCAAGCGGTTCGCACGATGGATCGGGGTTCACGAACTCAGGTCCCGGCTCAGATGGCGTATACATCACGTCGCCGGAGACCTACTTTGAATCAAATTTCCAGCAGGTAACTGTAGCTTTTAATGATTCTTTCAGCGGCACAAATCCCCGTATACTAATCTATGATTACGATCAACAGACCGAATGGGGATCATCCTCGGCGACGGGGGACACCATTGCTGTTAGCCTCAGCAATGCGCAAGGACACTTCGTACAAGTCGTTGCCGACAGGTACTATCAAGGCACGCAATACTTTGAAGGGTTGCATCTGATCGGGGTTGAAATATGCGGATCGGGTGCTGATCCCTGGATACCTCCCAATACCCCCACGCCGACGCCCTCCCCAACGCCGGGCGTATCATCGGACGCACTACTTGCGGCGTGCATCGTCATGCCGCAGGAGCAGGCAAAATTCAATGCAAATTCCGGCTGGTCTCCGGCGCAAAACACGGCACAAGTGGGCTACTTGCCGGGGGGAGGGGCTACGCTGAGTCCGGGCGCGACGTTGGCGTCTCTCATCGGGCTGAACCAGCAACAGAAATATAAGGCGGTGATGCTCTACACGGCATCCGCTGGACGCAAGGTTTCAATTAGGGTAGGTGGAATAAATCTCCCGGTGATTGCGGCGGGGAGCGGCTTGGAACGCTACGAATCTGAGGGATTCAATCCTCCTCTCTCGGAGGGAGGGAAATATCCAGTGTTGATCAGCACGCCACCGGAAAATAGCGGCACGGTCAACTTAAGTTACTTCTGTCTGATTCCCGTCACATCGGGGAATCTCGCTCCGGTGGCGGAATACAACCCTGACTCCTGCTTTTCTTGCGAAGACTACATATTTATTGACCGAATTATTTGCCAGATTCGGCAATCTATTGAATGTTTTCTTGCGTTCATTCTGCGGCGGATGTTCGCGTTTATTTCCGGTCTAATGGTCTTGGGGGTGGGGGCGGGCAAGCTGGCGATAGATAGCGCCGAGGGCGGCGCACAGTTCGGCGCGAATGTGGTTGGCGAGGTCGGAGGATTCTTGGGGTCGGGGTTCTCCAACCTGACCAGTCAGGTTGGCAATGGACTCAACAATTCGGTGGGCGCGGGCATCAACACCATGATGTCCAACGTCCGCGATCTGCCAACTGCGATGCTCAATATCGTGGGGACGTTCGCGCAGGGGTCGTTGCTATCCATTAATGGGGACAATTTACTGTCAACAATTTTGTCGCTCATCGGAGTGACATTTAATGCTGTAGGTGATTTTCTCGCCCTCATTCCGACAGTTCTGGCGGCGCTCATCGACGGATTCAACAGTCCAGGGGAATCGATCTCGCAGTCGATTGTTTGCACGAATCCAAATATCCTTGCTTACTATCCGTGCTTGGGCTTCTACATCTTGGACAACACGATTTTTTCGGGTCCGGCGTTCCTGCTGATTCCTGTTCTGATGGGCATCATGGCGTTCAACACATTCATCTGGATTGCAGGGAAAGTGGGGGATGCGCTGGATGGCTAAGATGAGATTGCGGATCATCTCTGTGGGTGTGTTTATGGCACTCATGTCCACAGCATTCGGCGTCCGACCAGCGGCGGCGCAAGACCTGATCTGCTTTACGCCAAGCATGTCCAGCTTCAATGGCTGGACGACCACCGCCCCGTTGCAATACATCTACCCAGAAGGGGAATCCTACGTACCCGGAATTCCCACAACCGGGGCGAGTGGACAAAATATATGGCTGAGCGGGGCGACGTACAATATACGGGTTTGGTTGGGTGAACGCGCCGTACAGCGGATAAAGGTACGGGCGGTTGCCAACGGATTCTCGCCGGGCGGCGCGATCCTCACCGTCAAAACCTTTTATGATTTGAAGGTGAAGGAGGTTAAGGAGGGAATATTCCCCCCTGACCCCGTTTTTTGGGTGTACAGGGAGTTTTCTTATTATTTGACCCCGCAGGTGGTGGATACAATCGAGGTGGCGGTTGTCCTCGGACGTGACGCAAGTTACACGGTGGACATGGGGTTGTGGATCGATGAGATTTGCTACCACTCGTCCAGCAGTTTCCCGACTCCGACCCCGCGAGTCGTGATCCCGACTGGCACACCGCCGTTTACGAACACGCCCACCCGCACCCGCACCCCAACGCGAACACTGCCTTCGACATGGACGCCCGCACCAACGAGTACGCCCGGTGGCGTAACGGATACGCCCGTGCCGACTTGGACAGGCACGCCGCCGCCAACGATGGTAGGCGTCAGCACCCCGGACGGATTCGACAATCCGGGTTGTATCGATCCATCTGATCCGTGTTCTATCTTCCCAGTCATCAGATTTCCCACCGTGAGGATAAGCACCCTTACGCCTGTTGCCATTTTGCCTACCTTGACGCCGCTGCCCTCGATCACCAATGCATTTGTGATCGACGGTGGGCGCATCAAGAGCATCACCCCCGCCGTGACACCGCCTACCCAAACAGGCACACTCCCTCCGATCAGTGGGACTCTGCCGCCCGTTCTGACCCCAATTGCCATGATGCTTACGCAGCAGGCGGGGCTGCCTGACCCCAAAAATTTGGAGGGGACGCCCGTTGCCGGATTAGGGCAAGCAGCGTATGACGCCGGAGCGAGAATTGGCTGGGGCTTTGGGATCATGCGTCAGATGGCGACGGGTGAATTCGGACGGGTTGGCTCGATTCTATCCTTCATCTTTGCCCTGATCGCACTGAACTTACTCGTGCGTCTTGTTTTCTTCTTCGTGCCTATTGCGATCAAGTTCTTTGAGGTGTTGATCCAACTGTTCAACATCCTCGTCACCGTTGTATCTGGCTTTATCGATGCAATTACTCCCTGGTGATAGTCCTATGCGCGTTTTCTGGGCGGGTGTTCTTTTTATCCTTTTGGTGGGCGTGGTGGTCGTTGCGCCAGGGGCGTCGCCCGTCACGGCGCAATCCCCCACGCTTACGCCGTCGCGCACACTTGCGCCACTGCAAACCACTGCTACGTCAAAATACCAGGGGTTAAGACCCACGCCTACGCCTTTGACGCTGACGACAGACCCGACCCTTGCAGGGATCATCAGCGAATTTGATATGCGCGGGGTGTCGGGGACGTTTGCTGACCAGACAATCAACCTCTACCGCGCCCTGAACACTTACGGAATCGCTGATTTCGTCATGTTCGTGGCGATGGGCATGATCACGGTTGTTTTCGCTGTGCGCACCCTGAATAAGTTGAACAAAACGCATGACTAAGACGGGTAAACAAGCAGCCATTGGGTGGGTTCCCGCTGGGAGTGATCCCACTGAACTTGACTATGAGATGGAGCGCCCAACGCTCGCCGGATGTGGCAGCCGAATTGGGCAGATCATGATCATCTTGCTCGCCGTCTATGGCGCGATCCAAATCTACATGCAAAGCCAGAGTCGTTCGGCGGCGGCGATTACGCCCACACCCGCCCCGCCCGCTGAAATTATCGTCATCCGCACGGCGACGCCCGCCGCCACATGGACGCCGATGATCATCACCACTACCCCGGAATTCGTGGATCGCCCGACCCTGACCGCCCATACCGCCACGCCCACGCTGACGGCAACCACCACCCCAACCCCCACCGCCACGCTAACGCCCCCCGCTGCGTTGGCAACGTGGACGCCGGGCGTGTGGATGGTCACGCGATGGTCGGCGACACTGGAGGGAAAAAACAGACCATGAGGATCATCATTCGCTTGTTGCGGTATCTGTTCCCGCCACGAACGCCCCGACAGAAACTTCCATTAACTTCCATTGGCTACAGCGGGACGCAATCCCGCTATGGGAAGACGCCACAAAATTTGAAATTACTCGCCCGTGCGTTGGTTGCCGCCAACGTCGCTCGTGATGAAGGACACGCCTACATGATCATTCGTAATGAACCCGCTGATTCAGACCTAAAGACCCTGATCCGAAAGTACAAACGCCCGCGACGGTTTCGCGGGCGCTTAGTCATGGCGGCGATCCGCTTCAAGCGTATTCTGTGGGCGTGGATGATTCTTGTGTTCATGGCGGGGGCTGTGTCGGTGGGGGCGCAGGGCGGCGTCAAGGGTACGGTCTTGGCGGAGCGCTTGCCCGTGCGGGAATGCCCCGCCACTGATTGCCCTGAAATCGGAGAATTGAAAGCGGGGGGAAAGTTCGTCATTTCTGGACAGTCGGCGGGCGGCTCATGGCTGTTTTTTCGGTATTGGGATCGGGATGGGTGGGTAGAGTACGCGGAGGCGGATATTGCCTTGATCGGGGAGCTGGCGACACTCCCGATCATCTCAACGCGAACGTTGCTCCCCGTTGTGCTAGGATCGTGGAGCATTGACCCGATCCAGCCCGCGCCGGGGCAAGCCTATACCTTGACCTTGACGCTCCAAAACGCCGGGGGGACAGACACAGCGGGATTCGCGTTGGGGGCGCTCTTTCCCGGCGGGCATTTTGCATATCTGAGCGTGCCGCCCTTGCCGAGCGGCGGCGCGGGTACGATCCGTATCCCCGCACCGGGGGAAAAAACGACAGGCAATCAGACAATCACCGTCATTTTAGACATGGATCAGGTCTTGATCCCCACGCCTGATGAAGGTCAACGGATCACGATCCCGGTGCGGATAGATCGCCCGTATCGCACACAGGGGACGGTGACGGTTGCACCCGACTCCAATATTTCGTTGGAGGGAGGCGGTGTTGATCTGCAATTTGCCGACGGGCAATTGCGGGCGGGGGAGGGCGTGGCGATACAGATCATCACTGATCTGGCGGAGGCTCACTATGATGGGTTGGAAACAATTGAGGGAGAACGGATCGGGGCGGAGGGCTTAAAGCCGGGAGTTCTGGCGGGAATCCATACCAGCCAGAAGGCACGCGGGGTATTGCGGATAGTACGGATGGATGGGGAGGGATTGACCGTGTACTATGCGCTGTACTAACGTAGCGGTTCACTCCTCAAGAGAGCGTCGAATCAACTGCACCAAAAGAGACCCCATAAGCGCGGCGGTGGCAACGGCGACGGCGATCTGGGCAATCCCGCCAAAAGCCAGAGTTATGAACTCCTGCATGTCGTAGAGCATCACCATTTCCTCACCGTATCGGCAATAGCGGCTAAGGCAAAATAAAGCAGCGCCGCCCCCGCAACGCCCAGGATGGGCAGCCCAAGAATCAAGATAAAATCGCTGTACAGGATCATCGGCGTATCACTCCCCGGAAAAAGATCAGCGTGATAGCAAACAGCAAAAGCGCGGCGATCAGGATTTCGCCCGCCGTCATGCTGAAAATGACGCCCGTTTGTCTCCCCCCGGACAAAGTGATTATCTCTGTGAATGGTGGCGGAGCGGGTGTGGGTGTGGCGTCCACCAACCCGGCGGGGTCAGCAAGGATGGCGATCTCAGATTGACTGAGCGCCTCAGACCAAATTCCGACGCGGGCGATTGCGCCGTACCAATAGCGCCCACCGGGTAGAACGCCAATGTAGAGATTTTCACTACTGAGGGTGTTGGCAGAGCGCGTGCCGCTTGCTATGAGCGTGCCGTTTTGGTAAAGTGCCGCCGCGTTTGTGTTCGCGTCGTAAGTGTAGGCAAGGTGAATCCATTGATTCACGATGCTAAATTGCGTCGTCAATGAATCCCCATAAGAGCCGTACCAACCGTACAGTTCCCCGTCTCCGAGGGTCGCAAGACCATACCCTTGTGTCCAGCAACACCCATTTACTTTTGCGACTATCCCCCGCCAGTAGGTTGCCTCCTGCGCGTTGATCCACGCGGAAATTGTGATCCCGCTGGCGGGGTTCAGCGCCGTGCTGTGAGGCACGGAGATGGAGTCGTTGAGTCCATCGAAGGTGGGGGCTGGCAAACCGTCGGGACCAATAAGACCGTTCAAGACTACCCCCGTGTACGTTCCATTGTTTCCGTTGCCGCTTGTGTCTAGTGCAGTCGTGCCGGAGGTTTCCGTGAGCGCCCAATATGCGATCAACGAATCGGGACTCATATCAAGCACCTTTTGGCTATATGTTCCAGCGGCGGCGGGAACGCCGGGCGTGAGGAATAAGAAGGCAAGGATGAGGGCAAGGGCGCGTTTAGCCAGCGGGGACACGGAAACGGAGGATGTAGTCACTCTGGTTCGCCTCGAAGTATGCGCGGGCGGTAGTTTTGTCGGAAAAGATCGTCACAGTCATACCCGATTGAACGATGAGCGGATCAATGCCGAGAGATTCGGCAACAACCGCGATCACGTCAGTGTCAGCGGGGACGGAAAACCATCGTGCTTCCAGCAATGCTTTATCGCCATCTAGGGCGATCAGGAAGTGCAAAATTTCTGTGGGCTGTGGGCGTCCGGCAACGGGGGCAAGTTGGCTGAACGCTTGGGTGATCTTCGATTCCGTCAATGCGGTTCGGAGGGCGGGGTCGGCGTCGGGAGATAAAGCGATCAAAATTATCCCCTGCCAAGATGGGTCAACAGGGGGTTGCGCCTGCACACGTACAGCAGACGCAACCATAATTATTAGCACCCCGCAGAGAATCAGACGCAACCTCATGGGGGAATCGTACCATGAGAAATGGTATGTGAGGGGACGGTGGTCTCAAAAAGCGCCCCTCTGGAATTCCAGAGGGGCGTCCTTCTTTAATCTCATGTTCTATATTGTTCTGATTTTATTGATATGGGTTTCCTGATTCCCCTTCCCACACCAAGGAAAGTCAACTTCACTCTCAGATTTGCTGTGTGTCAGTAATTTTCCCGAATGTTTAGATTAGAGAGTTGTGAGTGCGCTTATTTGCCATTGACAATTATCGATAATTGATGATAATTAAAGCGTAGCACGACACAAGCAAAGGGAAACTTCAATGAATCAGATAATGCTCACCCAAATTAACCCCGGTGACAATGATCGCACAGTTTTTTCTTTACCAGAACTGGCAAAATTAGCCCTGAGCATCCTTGAAAAGGGATTACCTCAAATTCCTTCCGTACTTCTGGCAACAAGCAGATCAAGCGCCCCGCCAAAGCGACTCCAGACTTAGACTCCCCGGAGGCAGTAATCGCCTACATTCGTGCGAATCCGGGCATGATCAAGCCCGCTGGAAGCGTTGCGTAAACGTGCATGGGGAGACTATACTTCATCCCGATGACAACGATTATCGGAACATCTACCACTTACGGACAATCGTACATTGCGGGTAAACGAGGATTTGTGGGGGTTTTCCCGAAAAATGTAAGTGGCTTAGTATAATTTCCTGGGAACGTGGATTTTTTACATCCCATTAATATCAAGATTACTTTTTCTTGCCCTTTAGCATCCTTAGGCGAGTCGGGATAGATCGTTTTTCGTAGATAAATACTTGACGGTTCGGAATCGAAATCGCACCATTTCGCGCCGGGTGCGTTAAAGCTGACTTCGCTTTTTTAGAGTTTTCTGGGGTGTTTTGAACGTTGGCGGCAGGTTCACTATGGATTGTCTTGCGAACTTCCTTAAGAGCAGCCTCCAAGCCCGCCCGAACACCCAGCCAATAGGCACGATTCGCATCGTCCTCCGCAAGGGCAATCTTTTCAGAGGCACGCCCAATTGCTGACGCAAGCCGTTTAACGAGGTCGGACATTGCTCACATCCCTTCATTCGTCCCGAATCTGACGACGCCGTTGTTGCAAGCGGTTGTATTGTTGAATGCGATAGAGGCGATCATTGAGGGCGCGGCGTTCATCTATGTTCGTGGCTGATTCTGGCGTGATTGGGTTGGATTGGGCAAGGGCGGGGGCTGAAGTTGAATATTCGTAAAACTCAGGGCGAGGGGCAGGGGCTTTACTCATATAGAGTTCAATTCCCCCGGTAAGCCCCGCCGCAACGGTAAAGATCAATGCAAGGATCGCCCATATCACACCCCCCACGAGCGCCCCGCCCCCAACCATGAGGACGCCCGCCCGCACCCATTCACTTCCTCTGGTGATCTCCGCAATCGTGACCATCCCCTTACCCGCTAATTGCGCAAAGACATTCACCCCTGGTACATAGAAGGCGAGAAATAGCCCGGCAAAGAGAACGCCATGAAGAATGAAATGAAAAACTACCCCTACTTTAAATGCCGTCCAGAGGTTTAATGACTTGATGCGTAGCTTCATCGCCTTGCCTGCGCCCTACCGTTTCCTAACCGAAACTGAACCATAATCTATCTGAAATACACTTGTTTTATTTTATAGAACAAGTGTAAAGTTATGGGATGGAAGTACAGACTGATAATTTCACGGTAGACGAAGTAGGATTGTTGCCCTGGTACAGGGGGCTGACAAAATTCATTCGCTGTGCGATCAATTGTTTCATCACCACACGCGATCCCCGGTTATTCTTGCGGCTGTGGAGTCGTATCAGGGACGATTTTCCGTGCCATATCGAGCAAGACCGCTAGATCGCCATTCCGATATGCCTGTACAAGCCGCCATTCCGCAGTGGTGAGATCACTTACTGACAATCGCCCCTGTGGATCGTCTACGATGCCCAAGAGGTAATCTGCTGTGACCTCTATTTCCTTCGCAATGCGCATTATGATCTCCCCCGCTGGATCGGTTTCACCATTTTCATAGCGCCATATTTGTTGCTCACCCAACCCACAACGTAGCGCCAACTCGCGCTGGGATAACCCGCGTTTTTGCCGTACCTCTTTGAGTCGATCACCACGCATTACTGAATAACTCGCCTCTTCTCAGAAGTGTACAACATTTGGGGTATTGACACAGTACGCAATAGTGGTTATTATCTTTTAACGCGGTCATGTTGCGGGAAAAGAGGTAACGCAAAGATGGGAAAGTTGAATAGTGGGGTAATCAATCAGAAGGCGCAAGCGATGGGGATGGATGCAAATGATTTCATCACCAAACTGATTGAGGAATATGGCTCAATTCGCCAAGCGGCGTTGGTCTTGAACGTCGCAGACAACACAGTGAAAGACTTCATGAAAAGGCGCGGGCTACGGGTCGTTTACAGGCGCGTGGCAACCGTGCAACGGGGTGAAGGAATGATTCCCGGTGAGGACAAATGAGCCGCCACAAGCCCGCAAAACGAAGTTAGGGTGAGGGCGTTTTGTGGGCTTGCGGGGGCGCATTTGAGGGATAACCGTGACGGGCAACCTTAACAAATCAGGCATAGTCAAAGCACACCTACGGGGCAATGGGCTACTTCTTGAACTGAATTACTGGCAAGGATCGCGGCGAGGACAACCCGATAGCACCCCACTAGTCGGTCATCATGTGAAAGGGAAAGCAGATTATGAACCAAGAGTTACCCGATACAACCGAAAAGGAAATTGAGGAGGCGATGCCTGACACTGAGATTCATTTAGAATGGGAGTATCGGGGCTACACCTTCACACAACACTACGAGGAAGGCGATCCAGTCCATACGCCCCCATCCGCCCGGCGGCGAGCGGCGGCGGCGGCGGCGTCCATTGCCGATCAATATGGACTTGTGTTATTTCGCCCGCCGCGCCGGAATGGACGCGAGGAATGATATTACCACAAATCATACTAACTCCGCTCATTGTCAGCCTAGGTATTACGCTTGGACTAATAATCGTCTCACGCATTTTCTCGGTATTCAGAAAGGCGTTCAGCGAGATGCCTAAGCGTGATCACTGGTTCACCGAAGACGGTGATGGGGGAGATCGATCTTCCGATAGAGATTGATTTCGGAGAGGAAAAACCCAAACGGACGCAATGGCAACTTGTCAACAGAGCGTCACTTCAGGCAAGAAGACCGCTTTCATTTCCCTGTGAATTGGGTTAGGAGGATTGATGTCACTGGAAAGTTTGAAACTCTTGTGGGATGCACAAAATTTCGTCGTTCTGGACACAGAGACGACGGGGTTGGGTTGGGGTGCAGAAATTGTTGAGATCGCAATCATAGACTACCGGGGAAACATCCTCCTCAATGGCCGTATACGCCCACAGAACGGAATCCCTGAGGACGCCGCACGAATTCACGGAATCAGGGATAAGGATGTCTCTGATTGCCCGTCGTGGCAGAAAATTTGTGGTGAGGTGAAGGACGCGCTGATAGATCGCGATGTGATCATTTACAACGCCAAATACGATGTAGAGATGCTGCAATCCTCCGATATGGTCTGCGGACTCAAAAACGGGTGGATCAGCATAGCGCACTATGAATGTGCGATGTTGGGATACGCAGAATTCAGAGGCGATTGGAACCACTATCACCGAAATTATCGATGGCACAAGCTGACTGAGGCAATAAGCCAGATGGGATTGCCACCGATCCACGCCCATTCCGCGCTTGGCGATTGCCAGATGACCCTCTCGCTCATGAACCATATTTTCGGAGATCACTCATGAAACCCCAAGAGCTGATGCTACATCGATGCTCACCTTAATCGTATGGTGGATCGGCTTGAACGTCTTTTTGTTGGTTTGGTTCTGGACAGTATCAGATCGTTGAATGGAGGAAATATGGCAATCGAAATTCTTTTACTACCCACATTTCGGAAAATGTCGCATCACGAAACCATCACGGCGACACTCGATCCGGTGCTTGACGAACGTTTTCAAGAGTCTATCCAAATTCGGGCAACCGAACTGAGTGATCGGCTTGAATCCGGGTGGCAGATCATCCATACCTCCCAATGTATGGATGCCACATCGGTGAACGTTGTATTTGTCCTGTATCGTGCGGATGCAAGCCTTGAACTGGACGAAGTTCTTTTGCTGAACAGGGTATCGGAGATGGCAACATTGGAGGAGGAAATATGAACCATACCCGCTGCCCGCGTTGTGGGAAGTTTTCCCGCAACTTGGATGTTCATCACGATCCGCCCCGATCTGCGGGCGGCGCGGGGGACAACGCACCGCCGCAAACGAGGCGAATTGGCGACGAAATCTGAAACAATTCCGCGCCCAAAAACAACAAACTGAAAACTAGCACAGAACAACCGCCCGGTGCGCAAACGCCGGGCAACCAAGGAAACACTATGACTGATTATACCACATCATCAAATCCCGACGGGGAGTTACCCCTCGCAGATGAACGTGCTGTGAGCAGCCTCTTAGGATTTGTGGACTCCTACCCAGAAGATTTATACGTAAAAGTGTACCCCCGGCGCTTGCGCGATCTTATTCGGGGGATCGTCGCCACCGAACGGGCGAAGGGACATAGGAAATTCAAGGTGACGCGGGCAATGATCGCAGCGTTGGTTCTCTTGGGTTTTCGTGCCGACAAAAACGGCGAGTGTCACCCGGGATCGTGGACAAGCGCGGCAGAGGTGGGACTTGCCAGCGCGTCGGGCAGCCGCTACATGTATAAGCGCCTGAGAAGCGCTGGACTGGTATCTTGGGATTTTGACCACAACAAACGGAGTCGGCGCTTTCACGTTCCCCGAAATATCTTTGTTTTCGGGGTTGATTCTTACCGCGATCAAAACTTCGCTACAGGATCAGATCAAAACTTCGCTACAGGGTCACGACAAAACTTCGACGCAAACAAGAGTCATGGATTCAAGAACAAGAGTCATGAAGATGTGAACCCAACCAACCATGCGCGTAGCGCACTCCCTGTAGAAACCAATGCAGAAATTCAATCCCAAACCTACACCCGCACGCAGGAAGTCTTATATCGCAAACTGAGACAGATCGGCGTCACCAATAAAGAATCGGCGATCATCGCCGTCCAGTACCACCCCCAAACCATCGAGTCAGCGATCACCGACGCAAACAGACTCGATCAGCAGGGCAAAATCAAATCATCAGTGGGCGCGTGGGTGCGGGCGACGGTTGCCCGCCGCGCCGGGGGTCAGCCGTTGTGGTATGACCTTGCTGGGCAATCCGCCGCCCGTCAACTGATGCAACTCATCCCCCTCACATCCCCTTCAACACCCTCTCTCACGACGCCCCCCGCGCCGCAATCAATGCACCCCTCAAGCGCAACCCCATCAAAATCCTCATCAGACCCCCTCATGAGCGCCCGCTACAAAGTGTTCGTTTCACTCAAACAAGCCGGAGTCCGTGCCACAGAAGCCGACCTTATCGCTCAACAGTGGACGCCTGAGGATGTGACTCAGGTGATCAACGAATCGGAGCGCGGGCAGGTCGCCAACCGGGGCGCGTGGATTCGGCGCGTCCTGGAGCGCCGTTCGGGTCGTGAGATCGCCTACCCCTCGCCGTCCGAAATCATGAGACGACAGGCGGTGTTGGTGTCGATTGCAGACATGCCCACGCCCAACCCCTACCTCGCCAACCCGTATGACCGCTATGAGGCTGACGAGGACGATCAAGCCGAACGCCGGGCGATGCTCTTATGGGCAAACGGATTCGGTGAGCAGCCGGGCATGGACGCTGCGGACTAAACAAACGAGGGACGTATGAAAGGGATCAACCCGGTCACTCTACGCCTTATGGCGCGGCGTGTCACAGATTGTCGGATAGTGTCACAGGATATGACAGGAGTAATCGAAATGGGCAAGAAACAGACGGCAGCCAGAACCCTTCCCCATCCTACCGAAATTCAGGCTATCAGCCTTGATCTCGGAAATGGGTATTGCAACCTCATGGCAGATGGGGGCATATCAGCGGATTGGCGCTCCGTTCAGGGGCGGCTATCAGACGCCACTCGCTTCAACGATCTCCCATTTGATGACGTGATCAATATCAGCGGCGTATGGTGGGCGTTCGGAGCGGGGGCTTATACCTACGCTGCACGCTCCCTAGAAGACTTCCCCGCCACGAATCGTTACTTCAGCGAATGGTACAAGCGCCTCTTCACCTATGCTCTTCATCGCGCCTATGGGGTGCGGCTAGGCGAGGGCATTTTCTACCCCCGCGTGGTTTTGTCGATCCCGGCGGGCATTTTTGCCAATGAAGATGTCGTGCAGCGGGTTAAGGAATCCCTTGCGGGCGATTACCAGATCGGTACGACGCGGGGATCGGAACTCAGAGTAAAAATCGAAGATGGGAATCTCCAAATCATCCCAGAGGGTGCGGGGTCATACATTGCCACTGCAACCCAAAATCAGATCGTGCAATCGGGATTGTGGTACGTGGGGGATGGGGGCTACCTCACTTTTGACGTGATCGCCTTTCGTGACGGCGACTACGCACCAGATTTGTCGGTGAGCGACGCGGCGGCGGGAATGCGATATGTTGCAGCGGCGGTTTCGCGCAAGCTGCACGCGGCGGCGGGTAACGAGGTTCGCCCAGAAGACATTGATCCCTACCTCACCTGCGACGCGATCACTATCAACGGACGGGCATATCCCATCGGCGAACACCGGGCGACGGCGATCTGCCAATTGGTAGAACGAGTCGCCGGATTCATCACCCGTAGCATGTCCGGGCAAAACTTGACAGGGATCATCCTTACAGGCGGTGGTGCTGAGGTCTTGCGAACGGGCTTGGAGCAAGCCTTAGTACCCCTCACGGTGATCGTCGCCCCAAACCCACGCCGTGCCAACGTCTTGGGCGGTTTCGCCTTGATCGGAGGCTGATCATGATCCAGACAGAAGTTCGGACACCACGATGGACGAGGAGGTAATGATGCTGAAACATTTTGGAGTCTATCTGAAAGATGAGGTAGACGCGGACTTGATTAAGTACCTCGCAGCGGCGGCGAAAGCTAACCGCGTCGGCGAAACCATCCGAGCAGCATTGCGGGCATACATGGGCGGGCAACGGGCGGCGGTAATCTCCCCAACGGTGAACGCCGCCACCCCCGCTCCGGCGATGATCGCACCACCGTTGCCCGCGAGCGGCGAGGATGTGGTGAGTAAAGCGAAACGAGCGTTTTTCAAGTAAGCCATGCTCACCCTCCAAACGGCGGTAGACGAATTTCAGGTGGCGAACGCAGCGGATGGGTTAAAGACCGCCACCATTGCATGGTATCGCGTTCGTCTCTCAAAATTCGTATCGCATGTGGGAGGTGATTTTCACATTCAGGAGGTGACAACAAGCATGATAAGGGAATGGATCATCGTCTTGCGCGGGCGGGAAAAACTCTCAGCCGGGCATGGGTCGGGGCAAGTGAAAATTCATACCTTGCACGGTTATATGAGAGCATTGCGCCGCTTTTGGCGGTGGGCATGTTTGGAATATGACATTGCCCAGAACCCGATGGATCGGGTGAGGCTGCCCCAACGTCCGCGCCCTGAACCAAAAGCAATCTCTCTGGATGACTTACGGGCGATTTTCAATGCCTGCGATGACAGTCCAGAAGGTCTCCGTGACCGGGCGCTCATCGCCTTTCTGTGCGATACAGGCTGCCGAGCGGGTGGGCTGCTGGGACTCACCGTTGAGGATTGCGATCTGCAACACCTACGGGCGCGGGTTGTAGAGAAAGGGGATCGCCCCCGCATCGTGCCGTTCAGCACGTTCACCGCTTACCACCTCATCAAGTGGTTTGAGATGCGCCCTGCTGGAGGCGCTGTATTTTGCAGCCTGAAAAAGCGTCGGGGGCAGCCCCTAAG